>SLOR01000181.1 GCA_007132395.1 Bacteroidales bacterium | reverse complement strand
TGACCGTGTTTGCGTTCCTTGTACCAGCCGGCAGCTGAAAGGATATCGGCACCATACACTGCCTTTACAGAATTTTGTACTTCAACACCTACCACCAAAACAACATGGGCTGTTTCGGCCAGAACCGACTTTATTCCTGTTACCAGTCCCAGTCCTCCGGTGGCACAGGCTCCTTCTACCCTCACACAGGGCTTATAGGTAAGTCCCTTGTCAATATAGGGGAAGAATGCCGCCAGGTTGGCCTGTCTGTTGTAACGTGAGGCAATAAAATTGGCCATTACACATTCATCAACATTTTCGGCCCCTCCTATTTGCTGCAGCACAGCAGTACCGGCCTCTTTTATATAGTCCTCAAGACCAGGGCGGGGCTTGCGTGGATGAAACTCACTTCTTCCGGATCCCATGGAGATGGTGTTATAACCGGCAACCATATATACTTTCTTGCGCAATGTCATGCTCTGTATTTTTCTTTATTGTATTCCTTATAATGATTTAGCTAATCCCATGATTGGCAACATACAGCATCAGTAAAAGTACCTGCCTAAAAGTAATCATTTACCGGCCCGTAGGCATTATGAAACCCACGTGTAAGCACGGCATTAACATCATCGAAACGAAAAGCCACCTTATCTTTCACCAGTCCCATACCTATTTCGCGGAAGCGCTGCAGGTACCTTAGTGCAAAATCCCTGGCAGGGCCATTGAGCGATTTCAGCTCATTAAAGTAAATTCGCAGCAGGGTATCTTTCTCCGGATGACTCATCATCTGCTTCCATGGCAGCCATGATGCCGGCAATTCGCCAAGGTAATCATCACATTCTTTGGAAAATTCGCCAAGAGCAATATATCTTTTTTTACCGGGATCGTAAATACCCGTAATCTTTCCCTTTTCATAAGAGAAAAAGCCGTTCTTTTGCGAGCCGTCTGCATTTTGCCCTCCCAGGATATGCCTTTCAAAAAATTGATCAATAAGGGGAGAATGGATTTTTTCTTTGTTGATATGGGGTTTCATTACCGACATAATAAATCTCACCACATCCAGACCCACGTAATCTGCCAGCTGAAAGATTCCCATGGGGCGAATCAGAAAATCCTGACTAATCTTGTTTACCATGTAAATCGCCTGTATAAACCCCATTTGCTGTTGCATTTCATTTACCAGTTGCTCGGCAAAGAGGAAATCGCGCATAAAATAGCCATTACCTATAAACCCTGCCACATCGTAAGCAGGTACAGAAATCTTCCGTATGTTTTTCACAAAATCTGCCACAAAATAAGATAGCTCAGGGCGTGTGGACTCTGTTTTTACTACCTCCAGCAGTTTTTGTACCGCAGGAGGATTATAGAAGTGGACCCCCATGATGTTACCTTCAAGCTGAGCCTGTTCATCCAGCCAGGCAATGGGAATGGCAGAGGTGTTGGAAAAGAACCAGGGTTGATGCTTGCTGTTCTTTTGTATTTCCGACAAAAGTTGCACTTTCAGTTCCGGATTTTCACTCACCGCCTCAAAAACAATAGTAGATTCAAATACAGGTTCAAGTAGAGTTACGGGCCTGATTAATCCGCAAACATCAACAGTGTACTGGTTAATAATTTCTTCATTGTCGGTCAAATCTTTGCGGTTTGCATAGGCTTTGCGTAAGGCCACAATATTTTTTTCAGCTTTTTTGAGCACCTGGCTTCGTATGTAAACCATCAGGTCCGACAAGGCTTTATGACTGGTATCCATGGCATACAGCACAAATTCGCGATCCTTGTTGGCCAGCTCTAGTTTCAGGCGCATCATTTCCATAGCCGTCAGCAGTAATATACCACTGCCCATTTTTCCGGCAGCACCTAAAACAGCTACCTTTTCCAGTTTCGTTTCATACTTCATATGTGATACAGGTTGGATTGTTTTTTTCTAAGAAAGGAGATAATCACCATTGCGGATTTCTTTTTTCCAGGAAAGCGTTCATGCCTTCTTCCGCCTCGGGCTTGCCAAACAACCCGGCAAATACTTCCGATTCCAGTTCAGCGGAATTAACATAATCGGCATCGAAGTTTTTAAGAGCCAGTTCTTTAACGGCTTTTACAGCATAGCGCCCCCTGGAGGCAATTTTGCTGGCTATTACCAGGGCTTCTTCCAACAACACATCGGGCTCAGTAAGCTTCTGAACCAGGCCCATATGAAGGGCTTCCTGTGCATTAAGGGTTTCGGCAGTGGTCATCAGGTACATGGCATTGGCATAGCCCACTGCTCTGCACAGGCGCTGTGTTCCTCCAAAGCCCGGCATCAGACCCAGGCTTACTTCCGGCATACCGAACTTAGCGGTAACCGAAGCAATTCTTATATCGCATGCAAGCGCCAGTTCGCAACCGCCACCCAATGCAAATCCATTAATGGCGGCTATTACCGGAAAATCAAGTCTCTCAAGACGATCGAAGGCCTGCTGCCCCTGACGTGAAAAACTAAAAGCCTGTGAGGCTCTCATAGATGCCAGCTCCTTAACATCTGCTCCGGCCACAAAAGCTTTGCCTGCACCGGTGAGCACCAAAGCGCGGACATCTTTGTTGCGCGACAGCTGTTTTATCACAGCGGCAAACTCTTCTATCAGTGCCAAATTTAAAGCATTTAACGCCTTGGGTCTGTTGAGCGTAACTATGGCAATGCCATCTTTTATTTCCAGCAAAATACCTGACTCGTCCATTTTTTATCTTTTTAAAGGGGATATGTCTTTTAAATGTATTAAAGATAAATGAAATGCATTGAATTACAAATAATCTTATTACAATTATGCTTTTCTCATTTGTTTACGAGATTATAGAAACAGCGATAAACAAGCGATGAATGATTATCTTTGCAAAGATTTATATGTTTACTAATCAGCATGATTCAGCCCATGAGCCGACCCTCAATTTTTGATATACCCCGTTTCCCCAGCCATGAAGTGCATATCGGCAACCGGCCCATGGGAGGAAAACAGCCCATCAGGCTTCAATCCATGACCAATACCGATACCATGGATGTAAAAGCCACTATTGAGCAAAGCATCAGAATCATAAAGGCCGGGGCTGACTACGTGCGCATATCAACACCCAATACTGCATCGGCCCATAAGCTAAAGGAGATAAAGCAGGGGCTAAAAGCAGCCGGATTTGACCACCCCCTGATTGCCGACATCCATTTCAATGCTAATGTGGCCCTTATAGCTGCGCAATACGTTGAAAAGGTAAGGATAAATCCGGGCAATTACATTCGCGGGGTATCAAAAACCCAGACCAGCTTTTCGCAAGCAGAAACACAACAAGAACTTGACCGGGTAAAAGAACAGCTATTGCCCCTCATCCGTGTATGCAAGGATTATGGCACAGCCATACGTATTGGCACCAATATGGGCTCATTATCACCCCGTATTGTAGCACAATACGGCAACACGCCCGAAGCCATGGTTATGGCAACTTTTGAATTCCTGCATATTTTTCGTGAAGCCGGATTCAAAAACCTTGTGGTTTCGCTCAAAGCCAGTAAGCCGCTTATAATGATACAGGCCTATGAAGCGATGGTGCAAAAAATGCTTGACAACAACATGAGCTATCCTCTGCATATTGGTATTACAGAAGCGGGAGAGGGAGAAAATGGAAGAATCAAGTCGGCCCTGGGAATTTGCAGCCTGCTGGGTAAAGGAATCGGAGATACCATAAGGGTTAGCCTTACAGAAGAGCCGGAAAAGGAAATTCCTTTTGCAAGCCAGCTTTCATCGGTATACCAGCTTGCTTTTACCAGTTCTGAGGAAAAAGCAAAATATACCCTTCAGAAACTTTCCCCCGCCGGGCAAGACATCGTACTTTTTGAAGAAAAGATAAAAACCATCGTGGTGGAGAAGGAAGAACTATCTGACGAAAAAACCACTGTACCTGCAGCAGGTACCCCGGATTTGCTTTTCAGCACCCGCCTGCAGTCTGCAAAATTAAGACCCGGAAAGAGGTTTATTGTTCCGGAAAGATATATCAAAGAAGAAAAGCCCGACAACGTATGGCCGCTAAAAGAGTGCAGCCCCGGGCAAATTCAGCAGCAGGAAAATGCTGATTCCAGCCTTTTTTTGCAAATATGCTGTTTAAAGAAAACAGACTCTTTTGAACCGGTAAGCAGTGTAAGACCCGGAGCCATTATTGCCGACCTTAAAAACTGTGAATACACCGGTAATCTGGACGGCCTGGTGGCCATCAGCCAGCGAAAGAAGATTCCCCTCATCATCAAAAAAGAATTTAACACCGCCGAAGCCGATCACCTTATTACTCAGATTGCCGTTTTACTCAGCACTTACCTGATTGAGCAAAAAACACAGGGATTGTGGATTGAGGCACCTAATTTAAGTGGGGGCAGTCGTGAAATCGTGTTTGGTTTTCTGCAATCGGCAGGCCTGCGGGTTACCCGCACCGAATTTATTTCATGCCCCACCTGTGCCCGTACCTCCTTCGATTTGCAAAAAGTACTTAAAAGCATACAGAAAGAAACATCAAACCTGCCCGGATTAAAAATTGCTGTAATGGGCTGCGTTGTAAATGGACCGGGAGAAATGGCCGATGCCGACTTTGGGTTTGTGGGAGCAGGGAATGGTAAACTGCATCTTTACAAAGGCAAAGACCCCCTAATCAAAAACATTGAGCCCCAGGATGCATTGCAAATACTCATGGACACCCTAAAAGAAAACGGATACATTTAGCAGGGTTTGTACGATACACACTAACTACAAAAATAAAACCTCCTTTTAATGGTAAAAAAAGCTCTCCATTTCATTAATGCCTCTTTTCTTGTTTTTTTTATTTTTCTCATAGGGCTCGTTCCTTTCTGGAAGTTGTACCTGCTCTCCGATATACTTGCATGGTTGCTGCGAAAAGTAGTCAGATACCGCCGCAAGGTCATTGCCGAAAACCTGATACAGGCAGGATTTGCCAAAGAAGGCAGGCCTGATGAGCAACTCATAAAAAGTATTTACCGTAATTTGTCTGATATTATACTGGAAGGGGTAAAAAGCTTTACCATGAGCAAAAGGTCGGTTATAAAAAGACACAGGGTAGTAAATCCTGAGTTACTGACTCCTTTCTATGAGCGCAACCAGAGCCTGATACTGGCTACCGGCCATATCGGCAACTGGGAATGGGGCAGCCTGTCGGCCGGCCTGCAAACCCCCTATCAAATCCTTGGGTTCTATAAAAGATTAAAAAATCCCTATGCCGACAGCTTTATCCGCTGGAGCCGTTCCAGATTTGGCACTACCCTGGCTTCCATAAAAGAGACTACGCTAAGTTTTGAAAGACAGAGGGGCAAACCTACCCTGTTTCTTATGGCTGCGGATCAAAACCCACGAACTGTGAAAAACGCCTGGTGGATTGATTTTTTGGGAAGAAAAACTGCTTTCCTGCATGGCCCCGAAAAACATGCACGCATCAATGAATACCCTCTTGTATATGCCGACATCGTGCGTGTAAAAAGAGGATTTTATGAAATAGCGTTGAGGCTGCTTGTTGAAACCCCTGAGAACTACACGCCTGGAGAAATAACCGCTATGTATGCCAGGGAACTGCAGAAATCCATTGAGAAAAATCCGGCCAACTGGTTATGGTCGCACCGCCGCTGGAAGCATCAGCCACCTTCCGAAAATTAAATATCATCATACATGGCGTCTATCATCTGCCTGTAGTTGCGTTCAATGGATCTTCTTCTCAGCTTTAAAGTAGTGGTCATGGTGCCTGCCTCGATGGTAAAAGGCTCGCTCAGCATAGTAAATTTTACTACTTTTTCGTAAGACATGAGAGACGCCTGAAGGTTATTGAATCTTTCCTGCAGCAGGGCTTTTATTTTTTCTGAGTTGACCAGCTCTTTCTCATCACTGAAAGAGATATCGTGCTTGCGGGCCAATTCAACAAGTTTGGCAAATACCGGCACAATAAGAGCCGTAACATACTGCCTGTTGTCGCCAACCACAACAATTTGCTCAACGGCTTCATCCTGCCCCAGCAATAGCTCCAGCTTTTGTGGAGAAACATATTTACCCACAGAAGTTTTCATTAAATCTTTGATACGATCAAGCATGATAAGGTTGCCTGCATTATCCATATATCCCTCATCACCAGTATAAAACCACCCTTCCTTCAACACGTTTGCAGTGGCTTCCTCCTTTTTGTAATACCCTTGGAAGACGCTTTTCCCCTTCACTAGTATTTCACCATTTTCGGCAATTTCCACCTCTACTCCGGGCATTACCGTGCCGCAGGATCCAAAGTGATACTCATCTGTCTTAAAGCAGGAAACCGTAGCAGTTGTTTCGGTTGCTCCATATCCGTAATTGACAAATATACCCACGGCATGAAAGAACCTCAGGATTTCTGTATTGATAGCCGCACCCGAGCAAGGCATTGCTTTAATTTTTCCACCGAAAATCCCTCTGAGCTTACTTAGCACCAGCTTATCGGCAAGGGCAATACGTAAACCCAGACCCAACGGCAGCTTTTCTGAACGGCTTTTGTAGGGCAGGGATTTGTGACCCATCTCCAGCGACCAGTGGAAAATCTTTTGCTTCATGGCAGGCCATTTTTTTGCCTCCGTCTGAATGCCCTGGTAGGTTTTATCAAAAAACCGGGGTACCGTGCACATGAGGGTGGGTTTTACCACGGGCAGAACCTCTATCACTTCCCTTGGGTTTTCAAGGAAAGCATTTACCGCTCCGCAATGTAAAAGGTAATGGCTCCATAATCTTTCAAACACATGGCTCAAAGGCAGAAAGCAAAGCGATAAGTCGTTCTCATCCACATTCAGCCTGTCGTCATGAATACGGAAGCAATGCATAAAATTTTCGTGGGCCAGCATTACTCCTTTGGGTTCGCCGGTGGTTCCTGAGGTATATATAATGGTTGCCAGGTCATCTGCAAAAATATTTTCTATGTTCTCTTCGATTGTTGCAGGGTGTTCTTCTCCCTGTCGTAAAAACATATCAAAGCCGGTAACGCGAGGGTCATCGCCATGATAATTATCGAAAAGAATCAACTGCCTGAGACTGTCGCAGGTGCCGAAAAGAGACAGGGCAATTTCCAACTGCTCACTGTTACCAACGAACATTACTTCCATGGCAGTTTCATTCACAATATACTTTAGTTGCTCTTGTGAAGCTGTGGCATAGAAAGGTACCACCACCCCGCCCAGGGCGAGAATTCCAAGGTCGGTAATCAGCCATTGTGAGCAATTGGGGCTAAAAAGGCCAATCTTTTCCCCTTTTTTACATCCCAAAGCATACAGTGAAGCGTATACAGCATCAACTTTTGCTTTAGCCTGGATCCAGCTTATGGATGAAAAGGATTTATCCTTCTCTCTTACCCGAAACACTTCCTTATCGTCATATTGATTGACGCGGTTAACAAACATTTGAACAATATGCCTCTCCATGAATCGTAATTTATTTAATGTAGTTGAATGCCACAAATTTAATCAAATGTATAAGTTTTATGTAAAAACAGGCAGCTAATTCCAAAAGAAAATGCAATCCCTTATGATGTAATGGTAACAGTGATTTTTCTGCCACCTCCCTGGTTGCGGAATTCACACAAAAAAATCCCCTGCCAGGTTCCCAGTTTCATTTTTCCTTTGTTGATGGGAATATTCAATGACACGCCTGTAAGAGCAGACTTTACATGCGCAGGCATATCATCAGGTCCCTCCATCGTATGTTCAAGAAATGGAAGATTCTCCGGCACAAGGAAGTTGAATATACTTTCCATATCCACACGCACCGATGGGTCAGCATTTTCATTTATCATTAACCCTGCTGATGTATGGTGTATAAAAATATTCATCAAACCCTGAGTGGGTAATTCGGGTAATGCTTTTTGAATATAATGGGTTATGAGGTGATACCCGCGCCCCATGGCAGGCAATTGAATTTCAAACTGCTGAATCATAATCTGGTTAAATTTTGAAAGTTAAAATCCGTTTAATAAAAATAGCAATTATAATTATCCGCTAACTTGCCTTTACATTTCATGGGGCTGAAGCCTCTGTTCTTTTAAACTTTCAATACCGTCAGTTAAAACTGACGACAATGGATCGGATTTATAGCCGGTATCCAGTGCCGTTGGCTTTAGCCAACGGATCAAATATTGCCACAAACAAAAGGGCTTTTAGCCCCATTCCGACGGTATAATTTAGAACAAAAAATACTACTTGCAAAGCAGCTAATAATCCTAATAGCTACATATAATAGCTATAAAACTATTTTTCCTTTGTTTTTTCCGGTAGTATTATTACTTTCATCGCGCTAATTTACAAACCAAACCACAAATATCATGTACAAAAAATTATTTTTTCTGGCCATAATGGCAATGAGCTTGTCGCTAGCGGCTCAGGATTGTAATCTGTTTATACCCCTTGAGCAAAACAAGGGACTTCAATACCAGAACTTCAACCGGCGCGACAGGCTGGAGAGCACTCAGGATATCATGATCAGGGAGGTTATACATCATGATAATAAAACACAGGCAGTGGTAAGTTCTAAGTTTTATGATAGCCGCGACAGGTTTTTGCATGAAGGCGAATATTCCGTTTTTTGCAGTGGCGATAAACTGGTGATGGACATGAGTGCCCTGTTTGATCAGGAAATGATGCAAACCCTGGAACATGTTTCTGTAAACATGTCAGGAGATGGCCTCACCATTCCCAATACAATTAGCGTGGGAGATGAACTACCCGATGCACAGATGGATATGGAGCTAACAGCCAACAATATAAAGATTTCTGAAATTAAGATTCTCACACAAAACCGCAAGGTGGAAGGAATGGAAAATATCACCACTCCTGCAGGTACATTTGAAAGTTATAAAGTCACTTACAAAAATGTTATCAGGACCCACACGCTGGGAATGACGGTAAGCAACAACAGCAAAGTGGTAGAGTATTTTGCACCGGGTATTGGAAGTGTAAGAACCGAATTTTACGATGATAGGGATCGCCTGCAATCATATACCGTATTAAGCAAGATTTACTGAAAAATACTTGCTTGCCCATAATGGATAAACCGGTCAGTACAAATGTATTGCCCGGTTTTTTTGTAAATTTTTTCATAAAAAACTTGCACTACGATAGTTTTCGTATTATATTTGCT
>SLOR01000116.1 GCA_007132395.1 Bacteroidales bacterium | reverse complement strand
TATTGCCTGCGGCGAATCTATGGAAGGTAAAATACCTGTGCCTGAATATGCAGACAACTGCACTGAACTGGTAACAGATATTTACTGCGTGGTGGTTGGACATCCCGACGCCGATTGCTATACATTCGAGTATCCCGAAGGAGAAGAAACAGAAATCTACTTCTATGCTGTGGATGAATGTGGCAATGAGTCTGTTAAGACCTATGTGACTGTTTACGTAGAGCCTTGTCTGTACTGCTCACTCACACAGGGTGGTTATGGTAATGCCGGCGGTAAATACTGCGATATGACAACCACTGAGTTGCTCAATGGTCTGTTGTATGCCAATGGCGGTCTTACTGTAGGTTATGGAAACAGAACCTTTACCATTCCTGCGGATGGTGCACAGTGTGTACTGAACATTCTGCCCGGAGGAGGTCCTTCACAGGCACTGCCGGTGGGCGAATGGGGTTGTGATAACCTGGGTAACCTCACGCATCCCAATACCGGAAGATTGAGAAACAACCTGCTTGCACAAACTATCGTGCTCCAGTTGAACATCTTCTGGTCAGAAGGATTCAGTGATCTTACCTTCAGCAACCGTACCTTCTACACGTCCTCTTCTTCTGAATGTCCTGACGGAGAATATCCTGAGCCTGTAGGCGAGTGGAAAGCTTATACATTCCCGCTTTCTGTATGGAATAAACTTACTGCAGAAACAGGACAACTGAAGTTGAGTGACCTGCTCGAACTGGCCAACAAAGCGCTGGGTGGTGAAAATGTGGGTGTATCGCTCAGCGATATCACCGACGCTGTAGATCTTATGAACAATGCATTCCACGAGTGCGTATTTGTAAGGTTTACCATGCCCGATGACGCAGAAGTGGTTGAAGTTCGCTCAGCACCGGAGTTTGACAAAGGTGTAAGTGTAACCATTACCCCCAACCCCTTCAGGCAACATACCCAGGTTAGGGTAGCTGCTGAAAAGGATATGCATGTTGTGGTTGAAGTTTATAACATGCAGGGAGCTCGTGTTGCAGTTCTGTTTGATGGAATGATGAACGCTAAAGATATTCAATATCTTGACTATAACGCCATGAGGCATGACAGCCGTCAGGTACTTATGGTTGTGGTTCGCACTCCTTTCGGAACTCAAACACAAAGAATGTTGCTGGCCAGGTAAATCTGTCTGCAAAGCATTCTGAGTTTTTTACAAAACCTCTCCGGATTTTCCGGAGAGGTTTTTTTGAACTTTTTTAGCGAAACAATGTTAATGTCATTATGTTATGCGAACTGTATTTATAATCAAAAGAGAAGAAAAATGAAAAAAACAGGAATAGTTTTGATGATTGCAGGTTTGATAATAGTATTGATAACCGTATTAAACATCAGCTTTTCAACTGAAGAAGAAGTAGTGGGAATTGGCGACTACGAGTTGACCCGTGAGGAGGAACACAGCCTCGACTGGTCGCCACTCATTGGAGTGGGAGTGCTGGTGGTGGGAGGCATTGTTTTCCTGGCCGGCAGAAAAAATTAGTACGGAAACGATTCTTGAAAACATTAAATACATCATGTTATGGGTAATTTGCTTTATATCGTCGCGGTTATTTTGGTTATTTTGTGGGCAATAGGTTTTCTGGGATACAGTGCCGGAGGGATTATTCATATTCTGCTGGTTATTGCCGTTATTGCCGTTTTGTTGAGAATTATCAGCGGACGCAGGCCCATGTGATACCACATCAGATCTTAAAATTATTTTCTACCACCGGATGTCTCTTAAAAAAGCATCCGGTTTTTTGTTGAAAAGAAAATGATAAGCACACAGCTTGCAAGGGGTAATAAAAATTATAATTGTTAATTTTGCAGCGCGTTCATATCCCATAACCTCAAATCCTTTTCTCATGGTGCTTTTTTTCGGCGGCAACGCCAGCCAAATCATTGCAGTTGAATCCAAAATACAACTGTCTCCTGAATATATTAACAGGCTTCAATGGCTCTTTGGCGGAGCTGAACCCTTACAGGAGGAGTCCCTCGATGGTAACTTTGTAGGGCCACGCCGCGAAATGATTACTCCCTGGAGTACCAATGCCGTGGAAATTACACAGAATATGGGCATTCGTGGGATTACAAGGATAGAAGAATTTTTCCAAACAGACAGCGAACATGCGGATTATGATCCCATGCTGCAGGTATTGTACCATGGGCTCAACCAGAAGATTTTTACCATCGAAAAGCAACCCGATGCAATCCTACCCATCGGGGATATCGAAGCATATAACCAAAAGGAAGGTCTTGCTCTTAGCCAGGATGAGATTGAATACCTCAATGCCCTGAGCCAGCGCCTGGGTCGTAAACTTACCGATAGTGAGGTATTCGGCTTTTCGCAGGTAAATTCCGAGCACTGCCGCCATAAGATTTTTAACGGTACTTTTATCATCGACGGAGAGGAGAAGTCCAGCACCCTTTTCCAACTTATTAAAAAAACCTCCAAAGAAAACCCCAACTTCCTGGTTTCGGCCTATAAGGACAATGTGGCATTTATTCAGGGTCCCTATGCCGTGCAGTTTGCACCGCTTACACAGGATAAGCCTGACTTCTTTACAGAAAAGGAATTTGAAAGTGTTATTTCGCTGAAAGCCGAAACCCATAATTTCCCCACCACGGTAGAACCTTTTAATGGTGCTGCCACCGGTACAGGCGGTGAAATCCGCGACCGGCTTGCCGGCGGAAAAGGCTCATTGCCCCTGGCCGGTACTGCGGTGTATATGACGGCTTATCCCCGCCCTGAGGGAGGCCGTGAATGGGAGAAACGCATACCCGAGCGCCCTTGGCTGTACCAGACTCCCGAGCAGATTCTTGTGAAGGCTTCCAATGGTGCCAGTGATTTTGGTAACAAATTTGGCCAGCCACTTATCTGTGGCTCTGTGCTCACCTTTGAGCATGTGGAAAACGATAAAACCTTTGCCTACGATAAGGTGATTATGCTGGCAGGAGGTATCGGCTACGGGAAAAAGAAGGACAGCCTGAAAGATGACCCCATAAAGGGAGATAAAGTGGTGGTGCTGGGTGGCGATAACTATCGCATTGGCATGGGTGGAGGTGCTGTATCTTCAGTGGCCACAGGCGAATTTGCCAATGCCATCGAGCTGAATGCCGTGCAGCGCTCCAACCCTGAAATGCAAAAACGGGCTATGAATGCCATCCGTGCCATGGTAGAGCGCGATGAGAACCCTGTCATATCTGTTCACGATCACGGTGCCGGCGGCCACCTGAACTGCCTCTCGGAACTGGTAGAGGCAACCGGCGGTACCATCCACCTGGATAAACTGCCCATCGGCGATCCCACCCTTTCGGCCCGCGAAATTGTGGGCAATGAGTCGCAGGAACGCATGGGGCTGGTGTTGCATGAAAAAGATATTGAAGACCTGAAGATAATTGCAGAGCGTGAGCGCTCACCCATGTATGTGGTAGGGGAGACCACCGGCGACAAGCATCTGAAGTTTATGGACGACAAAGGCAATGCCCCCATCGACCTGCAGCTGGACGATATGTTTGGCAACGCCCCTAAAACCATTATCCGGGATGAAAGTGCCAAGAGTAATTTTGCACCGGTACAGTATGATGCTTCCAAATTGCAGGAGTACCTGGAAAATGTATTGCAGATGGAGGCGGTAGCCTGCAAGGACTGGCTCACCAACAAGGTTGACCGCTCAGTAACCGGGCGGATCGCCAAGCAGCAGTGCGCTGGAGAAATACAGCTCCCGCTCAACAATGCTGGAGTTACCTCCATGGACTACCAGGGGAAAAAAGGTGTTGCCACCTCCATTGGTCATGCTCCGGCAGCCGCCCTCATCGACCCTGCTGCTGGTTCTGTGCTGGCAGTAGCAGAAGCGCTCACCAACCTGGTTTGGGCTCCTCTTACACACGGTTTGCAGGGGGTGAGTCTCAGCGCCAACTGGATGTGGCCCTGTAAAAACCCGGGAGAAGATGCCCGCCTGTACACCGCAGTAGAAGCCCTCAGCGATTTTACCTGTAAACTGGGTGTCAACGTTCCCACGGGAAAAGATTCACTCTCCATGACGCAGAAATACAAAGACGGCAAGCAGGTTTTTTCGCCCGGTACTGTTATCGTAAGCTCTGTGGCTGAGGTGGCTGACGTGAGGAAAGTGGTGGAGCCGGTTATGGTCAAAGATTCTGATACCAGATTATTACACATCGACTTTTCCTACGACAGTTTTAAGCTGGGAGGCAGCAGCTTCGCTCAGGTGGTGAACCAACTGGGCGATGAAGCGCCAACAGTGGCTGATGCTTACTACTTTGGCGATGCGTTTGATGCCGTGCAGGAGCTTATTGCCAGCAACCTTGTATTGGCCGGCCATGATATTTCTGCCGGTGGGCTGGTTACCACTTTGCTGGAAATGTGCTTCGCCAATGCTTCCTGGGGGATGAAAGCCGATGTTTCTGCTTTTGAAGAAGAAGCGGATCTTATTAAAATACTTTTCAGCGAAAGCCCCGGGGTGGTTATCCAGGTGGCTGACATGAAAGCCGTGGAAGCCATTATGGAAAAGCATGATATATCCTTCTCTGTAATTGGTACTCCCATTCCTGAACGTAAACTCATTATCGAAGGGAAAGGGGAGAGGCAGGAACTGGGCATTGACACGCTGCGCAATCTGTGGTATAAAACCTCTTACCTGCTCGACCGCAGACAAAGCGGCGAGATGCTGGCAGAAGCAAGGTATAAAAACTACAGTGAGCAAATTCTCAACTTCCGTTTTGAGCCCTCCTTTAAAGGGACCCTGGAAAGCCTGGGGTTGAAAGATATTACAGAAGCAGGTAAACGCAAGGCCAAGGCAGCCATCATCCGCGAAAAAGGAGTGAATGGCGACCGGGAAATGGCTTACTCGCTTTTCCTTGCCGGATTCGATGTGAAGGATGTGCATATGACTGACCTTATCAGCGGACGGGAAACGCTGGAAGAAATTGACTTTATTGTTTTTGTAGGTGGTTTTTCCAATTCCGACGTGCTGGGCTCGGCCAAAGGATGGGCCGGAGCTTTCCTTTATAATGAGAAGGCACGTACCGCACTGGATAATTTCTACAAACGCGATAACACGCTGAGCCTGGGTATTTGCAATGGCTGTCAGCTGATGGTGGAGCTCGGACTGGTATATCCCGATCATACCAATAAGCCGCAGATGTTGCACAACGACAGCCATAAATTTGAATCGGGCTTCGTAAATATGGAGATAGTAGAAAACCAATCGGTAATGCTCAAGACGCTTGCAGGCACCCGCTTAGGCGTCTGGATTGCCCACGGAGAAGGAAAATACCGCCTGCCTCTGCAGGAAGATCAGTACCATATTCCCGGGGTTTATGGCTACAATGCTTACCCGGCCAACCCCAACGGCAGTGATTATAACGCAGCGGCCATTTGTTCGCACGATGGCAGGCACCTGGCCATGATGCCCCACCTGGAAAGATCCATTTTTCCATGGCAGTGGGCACATTATCCCGCCGACCGCAAAAAGGATGAGGTAAGCCCCTGGCTGGAAGCCTTTGTTAATGCCCGCAAATGGGCGGAGGAAAGGAAAAAGTAGATGGGCCCGGTCACTGAGCCAGTAGAAGTGACTACAGGTAATGCTTGTTGTTCTGGCACCGCCTTCGACAGGCTCAGGCTCCATGGTTCTCCCGGTCACTGAGCCTGTCGAAGTGACCATAGGTTGAAGAATTCTCTTCAGGCACCACCTGACGAGGCGTCATTGTTTGAATCTGGCACCGCCTTCGACGGGCTCAGGCTCCGGGATGTTGTGTGAATCTGACACCGCCTTCGACAGGCTCAGGCTCCATAGTCTTGGTTTTATTCCGTTTCGTTGCGGTTAAGTAAATCTATCAACGCATACAACTGTTTTTTCAATTCCAGCAGTTGTTCCGTTTTAATGGGGCCGTGTAGCAGGTTGTCCACCAACTGCTGCGGAATTACTGCTGCTTTTTCCTGTAACTCTTTCCCTTTGCGGGTAAGGCTCACAATTACCTTACGTTCGTCCTCCACCGACCTATTTCTTTCAATAATACCCTGGCTTTGCATACGCTTGAGCAAAGGGGTGATGGTATTGGTGTTGAGTATAAGCTTTCGGGCGATGTCGTTTACGGGCATAGGGTCGTGCTCCCACAGTACCATCAACACCAGGTATTGCGGGTAGGTAATACCGAGCTCATCCAGATAGGGCTGATATTCTCTGGTGATAAGTCGTGAGGCTGCATACACCGGAAAACAAATCTGATTTTCGAGTTTGAGTTGCTCGTAAGCCATGATAATAAACTTTTTTAAAGAAATAAAAAATCCGGGCGCATGTTATTTTCTGAAGCGAAAGCGGGAAAGCATTTTCTTTTCAAACTCCCATGCAAAACGAAACTGGCCGAAGAGGGCACCAAAGAACAGGAACAGCATTTGGTAGGCCGGGAATATAATAAGCAGGTAAAGCGGAACTTTGAGCCACAGGCTGGTGTCGGCAGAAATACCTATCCATTCAAAAATGAATTTTCGTACATACAGGGTGGTACTTCCTGTAATGGAGAAAATGAATAAAATAACCAGTAACTGCCAGTTGCTGGTGATATTCCATTTTATTTTCAGCCTGTTAATCATGACAACAAATTTACAAAAAAATCAGGTATCGCAATGCCTGTTTGCGCATCCCGGTGCAAAGTCGGGCAATTTGACTTGATTGTGCCGTTTAGTGGAAAAGTTCACTCAGGTATTTCTCAATTTTTTCAGGCCTGGTAGCAGGCGAAAATCTCTTAATGGGTTTACCTTCGCTATCGATAAGGAATTTGGTAAAGTTCCACTTTATTTTGCTGCCCAGCCAGCCCGGCAACTCCTTTTTCAGATGTTGGAACAGGGGATGGGTTTGTGGGCCATTTACATCGATTTTGGCAAACATGGGGAAACTCACACCGTAGTTCAGCAGGCATCCTTCGCTAATGGATTTTTCATCACCGGGTTCCTGATTGCCAAACTGGTTGCAGGGAAATCCCAGGATGACAAGCCCCTGGTCCTTGTATTTCTTATACAGTTTTTCCAGTCCTTCGTACTGTGGTGTGAGTCCGCATTTGCTGGCGGTGTTTACCACCAAAAGGGTTTTCCCCTTGTAGGTCTCAAATTTCAACTCTTTGCCCTGGAGGGTTTTAGCTGAAATGTCATATAAGCTATTTTGCATAACAATCTTTTATTTTAAAAATCTAGCACGATAATATCGCAAGCGATACAAATATACAAAACTTATCAAAGGATACGATGGTTTTATTGTTTTTTGTAGGCGAGGTTATATTGCTAACGTGATATATTTCTTTTTTGAGGGAATTGCCTGTATTCAACTTTCTTTCTGTACAATTTGTTGTTATTTATCTGTTTGTCCTTCGTATATTTATTTTAATTTAAATCGTCTATGCGGGCTTCGGAAGTTTTAAAACTATTGCTTTATTTTGATGTCTTTTCGCACCCCCTGAAGGAAGAGGAAATACGGCAATATCTGGGTGTGCCCGAAAAAGATATTGCTAAGTTAGAGAGTGCCCTGCAATACCTGAAGTCTCAGGGTTTGGTAAATTTTTTTGAGGGTTATTATTTTACGGGAACAGACCGCACAAAAGTAAGCCGGCGCAAACAGGCTAATCTTTATGCTGAGAAAAGGATGAAGACTGCCCTGGTTTTTTCACGTATTATCTCCTGGTTTCCCTTTGTTCGGGGTGTATTCTTATCGGGCTCCATCTCCAAAGGTGTAATGAAAGGCGATGATGATATCGATTTTTTTATTGTTACCCAGCCTGGTCGCTTATGGATATCGAGAACATTGCTTATCCTTTTTAAAAAGATTTTCCTGTTTAATTCCTACAGGAACTTTTGTGTGAATTATTTTGTGGACTCTCACAATCTTGTTGTTAAAGAGCAAAACCGCTACGTAGCCACTGAAATTGCATTTTTACTACCCGTATTTAACTACCCGCTTTATTTGCAGTTACTCAAGCAGAATTCCTGGATAAAGGCATACTACCCGATTTTTTCTCAATCAGGAGATTTGGATATAGAAAAAGAACCATTTTTTAAAAAATGGGTGGAGAAGGCGATTGAGTGGTTTGGTGATGCCTTGGATGACTTTTTATTTGAAAAATCGAAGAACTACATCAGCCATAAATTTTCCGCCAAAGAAAATCCCCACTTTGAACGTAGCTTTCTTATAGAAAAGAACGAACTTCGCTTTTTGCCCAACAGCCAGCATTATGTTGTTTTGAAAAGCTACAAGAATAAGGTTCTGAAAGTATGGGATTTGATTGAAAAAGCAGATGCCGATTACCACATTCAAAATATAAAAGTATGAGCCAAACGGGGAAGCGAAATGTTTGGATACTTGGAGGTACGGGGTTTATCGGACAGGCATTGGTGTCTTTTCTATCAAAGAAAAAAGAGAATAATCTTCATCTGCTGCTGCATAAAAATGCTCCTTATCAAAACCTGGAGCCCTACAATACAATTATGGGTGAACTAGGCAGCTTTGAGCCCTTTTGGTTTGAGCGTTACCCTCCCGACATTATTTTTCACCTTGCCCGGCCAGCGGGCAGTAACTATTTCAGCAGGTATTTAAAGGCATTTAAAGGAGAGCAGGCCAACAGACGTTTGGCTGATGCCATGCTTCATCTTGAAAAAAAGCCCGTTGTTGTTTATGTTTCCGGTTCTCTTATGTATGGTGAACGCAAAGGCCATGAACCAGCCCGGGAAGATAGCCCGCTAAATCCTTATGCTTTTGCCCGTCATTATATACGCAATGAGAAACCCTGGATTGAGATGCAGCAAAAACAACTTCTGGATGTGAGATTTGCAAGACCGGGATGGATAGTAGGGGCGGGGTCCTGGTTTGAAAGCTTCTTCTGGAATCATTACCTGCAAACCGGTAAGGTGCCCTGCTACGGCACAGGAGAACATATAATGCCCTTAATACATATTGATGACTGTGCTTCAATGATAGATGCGCTTTCACGTTATGGGGGTAGTGGACAAAATCTGAATATTTTTGCCGGACCCATATTACGTCACCGGGATTTTTGCCTTATCCTTGCAGAGCTTTTGCGCACAACCCTTGATGAGATACCTTTTGAGAAAGCCAG
>SLOR01000373.1 GCA_007132395.1 Bacteroidales bacterium | reverse complement strand
AGTTACCTTTATGGCCTTGAGCAAACATGCACTGGTACCAAAGAATCATCCTTATATGGAGGAGAGTTTGCATCATCACGTATAGTAAAGTGAAAAGCGAAAAACTAAAAATGAAAAATGAATGGTCGCTGAGCAGTTCGAGAACCTCACTGTAACACCTGTCGAAGCGGGAGAATGAAAAAAAAGTAAAAGTTGGAAGCCTGAAGGTAAAAGGATGTGAAAAGTGAAGAGTGCAGAAAACGTGGTCACACTTCGACAAGCTCAGTGACGGTTAGAAAACAAGCTCAGTGGCAGTAAAAAACAGGTTCAGTGATTGGAGGAAAACCTTAATACATAAAAGCAAGAACACAAAACAACCCTACCATGAAAAACATTATTTTAAGTAGCTTAATTCTTCTGATAATAATCCCTGCCTTGGCGCAGAGAGGTGATCAGGGGTATACTCCCGAACCGGAAATCGGCATAGTGGAAAGGCTGGACGAATACCTTCCTGACGATATTTACATCATCAATACCGAAGGCCAGCGCGAAAACCTAATGTCATTGCTGGATAAGCCCACGGCCATTGCCATCGTGTATTACCGCTGCCCGGGCATTTGCAGTCCTTTTATGAATTCAGTGGCAGAAGTAGTGCAAAGCAGCAAGATGGTCATCGGCGAAGAGTACCAGATTCTGAATATCAGCTTTGACCCTACCGAAGGGACTACTTTGTCAAAAGGCAACCAAAGTAGCTACCATATGCTCATCGATAAGGAGTTTGACCCCGAAGGGTGGCGGTTTTTCACCACCGACAGCCTCAACTCACGCAAACTAACCGATGCTGTGGGGTTCAAATATAAAAGACAAGGACTGGACTTTTTGCATACCTCAGCACTCATTTTCGTAAGCGAAGAGGGGAAAATTACCCGCTACCTGCATGGGACCTATTTCCTGCCTATGGACCTGAAGCTGGCCGTTGTGGAAACCTCACAGGGCAAATCAGGCCCTTCCATGAGCAGGTTGTTGTCTTATTGCTATTCTTATGACCCCGCCGGGCAAGGATATGTTTTTAATGTTACCAGAGTTGCAGGCATCCTCATCCTGTTTTTTGCTGTGGTAATATTCCTGTTCCTGGTGCTGAAACCCAGAAAGAAAGTTACAAACTAATTCATATAGCATATAATATGTCTGAAACAACTACACCCAAACATGTAAGCTTCCTGGAATACAAAGGGAAGTACAGGGGTATCCTGGGCTGGATACTCTCCACCGACCATAAGCGAGTCGGCTTACTTTATCTTTACACCATGCTTGCATTTTTCTCAGTAGCAGCCATTCTGGGGCTATTGATGAAAATACAGCTTATAGCCCCGGGCTATACAATAATGGGCCCCCAAAGCTACAATGCAATGTTTACAGTCCATGGTATTATAATGATTTTTGTAATTGTAATACCAGGATTACCGGCTGTTTTCGGTAACTTTTTTCTACCGCTTATGATAGGTGCCAAAGATGTGGCATTCCCCAAACTAAACCTGGCATCGTGGTGGTTTTATGTTATTGGTATTTTGGTAGTGCTTTCATCACAGTTTGTTGGAGGATGGCCCGATACAGGCTGGACCTTTTATGCTCCCTATAGCTTTCGCACACCGGTAAATATACTACCGGCCCTATTTGGAGCATTTATCATGGGGTTCGCATCTATCCTAACGGGTATTAACTTTATTGTAACCATTCATCGCATGCGCGCACCGGGAATGACATGGCTCAGAATGCCCCTATTCCCCTGGACACTTTATGCTACTGCCTGGATTCAGGTTCTGGCAACCCCTGTAATCGGTATTACCCTGTTGCTCACGGTTATGGAAAGAGTGCTCGGAATAGGTATTTTTGACCCCACCCTGGGTGGTGATCCTATCCTTTACCAACACTTGTTCTGGATTTAGTCCCACCCTGCCGTGTATATTATGATATTGCCGGGTATGGGTGCCATCAGTGAGATACTACCTGTATTTTCAAAGAAAAGCATTTATGGATACAAGGCCATTGTGCTGTCGTCGCTGGCCATCGCCTTTGTTGGTTACTTTGTGTGGGGGCATCACATGTTCACCTCAGGTATGAGTGGCAGAGCCCTTTATGCATTCAGTTTCCTTACTTTTCTTGTAGCCATACCCTCTGCCATCAAAGTGTTTAACTGGGTAGCTACTATGCACAAAGGCTCACTGGTATTACAAACCCCGTTCTTTTGGGCTGTCTCATTTATCTTTGTTTTCATGATAGGAGGCATATCAGGGTTGGTGTTGGGTTCGCTGGCAACCAACGTACATGTGCATGATACACATTTTGTAGTGGCCCATTTTCACTTTATTGTATTTGGCGGTACCGGATTTTCTTTCCTGGCGGCACTGCATTACTGGTATCCCAAAATGTTTGGTCGCATGTATGATATGAACTGGGCGAATATTGGATGGGTGACATTCTTCAGCGGCTTTTTAACGCTTTACATGCCAATGTTTCAACTGGGAATGCAAGGGTTGCCAAGAAGGTATTACGATTATCTTCCCGAATTTCATCTGGGAAATATAATATCATCACTGGGGGCTATGCTTATGATATTTGGTATAATCATAATTTTCACCAATCTGGTTCGCTCTGCCAGGTATGGCACCAAAACTTCAGAAAAAAATCCCTGGAACGGCAAAACCCTGGAATGGGAAGCTGATACACCTCCTACCCTTGAAAACTGGGAAGAGATTCCAACAGCAAAAGAACATCCTTATGATTATAAATAAAAATAACATGGAAAAACACACCGAAAATGTTTCACATGTACATCGTGATGATGAAGGTGATAAAATGGGCATGTGGTTATTTATTTTTACCGAATTACTTTTATTCGGAATGTTATTTCTGATATATGCCGTTTATCGCTACCAAAACCCTTTAGCATTTCAATTGGGAGGTCAGGAATTGGATGTATTTATCGGTACATTTAATACCGTAATTCTCCTTATCAGTAGTGCCACGGTAGCCATGTCCATTACGGCCATACAAAGAGGTAATAAAAAGATGGCTTTAGGTTTTCTCAGCATTACTATGATTATTGCTGTGGTTTTTCTGGTAAACAAGTATTTTGAATGGGGTGCCAAGATAGAATATGGCTTTTATCCCGGAAGCGAACTGTTGCATGAGCTCGGGCATGGCACTACCCTTTTCTTTGGGCTGTACTATGTTATGTCGGGCATTCATGCTCTGCATATCCTTATCGGTATTGGTTTGTTTATTTATGTCTTCATGCAAATCCGCAAAGAAAAAATTCACAGTACCGATTATGTGTGGTTGGAAAATACCGGACTTTACTGGCACCTTGTGGATTTAATCTGGATTTTCTTGTTCCCCTTGTTTTACTTAATTCATTAAATATTAAACCTATGAACCAGGAAAAACATCATATCAGCAGCTACACATCTCATGTTATTGTTTTATTTGCTTTGCTTGCGTTAACAGCAGCCAGTGTAGCGGTAACACAACTTGAGATGGGTAATTTTAATATCATTGTGGCTATGATTCTTGCCGGAATTAAAGCGACTATAGTTCTAAGCTGGTTTATGCATCTTAGATTCGACAATAAAATATATGCAATATTTACTGCTGCAGTGTTCGTATTATTCTTATTGGTTTTATTCGTCACCTTTTTTGATTATTCATACAGATAATATACAAACATGATCTTAGGAGCCTCAACATTTGTAGAAGGCGTTGACAATGCCTTTCTTGTTATACTGGGAATCAGCTTTTTCTTTGTAATAGGTCTTACCCTTACAATAATTCTATTTCTTTTCAGGTATAATGAAAAAAGGAACCCAAAGCCTACACCGGTAAAAGACAGTATTACCCTTGAACTTACCTGGACCATTATCCCCATCATACTGGTGCTGGGAATGTTTTATTATGGCTATGTAGGCTGGATACCCATGAAAAGACCACCATCAGAGGGAATCACGGTTACAGCCAATGCCCGTATGTGGACCTTTAATTTTCGCTATGAAAACGGCAGGGTAACCGATAAGCTTTATGTACCCAAAGACACCGCCATCATTGTAAACCTCAATGCACTGGATGTATTGCACTCCTTTTATATTCCGGCATTTCGCCTGAAGGAAGATATGGTACCCGGCCTGCCCAACAACCGCACCTGGTTTGAGGCAACAAAAACCGGCACCTACACCATTTTTTGCGCCGAATATTGTGGTTTGCAGCACTCCTATATGATAAGTGAGGTGGTGGTAATGGAACCCGATGAGTTCTGGGCCTGGTACGACGACCCCGACGCCATGACCGAAGAAATACCCGATGATGCCGACCCTGTGCTTCTTGGGCGTCAGATTGTTGAAAGGCAAGGTTGCTTAGCCTGTCACTCTATTGATGGCAGTTCGCTGGTAGGCCCCACTTTTGCCGGCCGATATGGAGAAACCATTACCGTAACTACGGGAGGCCAGCAAAGAGAAATTCTATATGATGAGGATTATGTAAAAAGATCTATCTACGATCCCGACGCCGACATTACCATTGGGTTCCGCCCCGGTCAAATGTTTTCTTACGAAGGAGAAATATCGGAACAGGAAGTAGAATTTATTACCGAATTCATCAAATCTCTGAACCCTTAGAAGAATAATAAAATATTTTGATGATTTTGAGCGCAGCCTCAATCCTGAAAGTACAATTCAAGATTGAGGCTGCGTTGGTTAATTGCTAATTCCCGTTTACAGGGCAGATTACTGTTTTACTTATTTATAAGTGAAATAATACCAATCATAAGGGCAAAAGCCGCTATTATTAGAACGAGCCAAAGCATTTTCCCATTCGGCGCTGAGCCCCCGGCAGTATACTTCATGTCGTTTCGGATTCCAAGCTCTTCACTTACAATAACTTTTCCTTCCATATAGGGGTGGGGGGTGCATATGTAGGTATATTCTCCAGGTTCCTTCATCAGCTGCGAATAGCTTTCGGCATGTGCCAGCATGGGAGAAGCAAATCGTTCGGGACCGGTTCTTACAATTACATTATGGATACCTGAAAATTCTCCTTCCATATAGGTAAATACATCTTCATTGATCCATCGAATGGTAGTGCCGGGTGCCACCTTTACCACTTTGGGGTAATAGGAATTTCCAATGATACGGACAATTACCTCATCTGTTTCCGGCCCGTATACCACCGGAACATCCACATCAGGAGAACCAATGCCAAAGGGAGTAATAGTGCGAACTGCTTTTTGGCGAAATTCTTCCATTTCCTCATCTGAGTAGCTGATGCCATCGGCCAGGTAGGTCTTATTGGGTGCCGCATCTCTGTCGCAAACAAGCAGTCCGATGGCGCCTCTATCGGTAGAGCCCACGGCATGCGAGAGCATCAGGTAGCTGCCTTCATCAGGGGGAATACGAAACTCTATTACCCACGAATCGGAAGGCCCTGCAGTAACTGATTGTCCGCCGATGAACCGGTTAGCAGGATTTCCCTGCCAATAGACATAATCCCAAATTATACCTACCATATGGAAAGTAGCGAAAAGGTTGGGCCCGGCATTAAGGTAGTTAATTCTTACATAATCACCGGGTTTACCTACAATGGGTTCTTCCACATACCGAAAAAGCTTACCGTTAAAGGCTGTATACATGGGCTTCCCCTGCCCTTCCACGGCATCTTTTCCGCTGGCATAATATTCATGCTGCACCAGGAATATTTCGATATCGGGTTCTTTATTGAGGATTTTTTCCAGTTCAAATTTTTCCTTGGGCCTTACCACCATCATCCCGTATTGTCCGAAGATGATATGCATGGGTATGGCATGCCCCCCGGGGGCACAATGGTACATATACACTCCCGGCATATTAGCCTGAAAAACTACCTGCGCACTGTCTCCGGGTTCAATCTTACCCAGGTATTTTGAGGTTTGACTACTTACCGCGTGTATGGATGCCCCGTGTGGCAAATCGCCCTTGTTTACAATCTTAAACTCTACGATATCGCCTTCATCCACGATAATGTTTGTACCTGGGATTTTCCCGTCGATGGTAAAGCCTTGATACATTACACCATTACCCAGGTAAGAGTCGCCTTCTTCAAGGGTAATGCGCACCCTCTTGTCGGGAGGGGTGTTTTGCGGTACAAAGCTGGTAGCAGGAAGGGGCAGGGAGTTGTCTCTGCGGATAATGTCAATAAAATCAGCATTGCCCCAGGCTACAGGAGTTGCCCTGGCGGGCGCTTTGGCCGTGGGCTGCATAGCACCAGACTGATCGTATCCGGAAGGTACCTCCTCCCCGGCCGGTATTATCGTGCTATTACTCCAGCCCGCCTGTGTATGGGCCGGGTTGTTTCGCCCAATGTGCTCCTGCGCTGCGATGGTGGCCAGCAATTCTCTGGATACAAGGCTACCATCGCGTTCGGCCCCTTTCAGCTGGGCAAGAAACAGTCGGTTACAGGCTTCGCAGGCTTTTAATTCGTTTACACTTACTGCCGACATCAAAAAGATTAGCAACAGGTAATACGTAATCCCCGGTAAATGACGCGTCTTTTTCATGGTATGTGTTTTTTTATTACTACTTAAATGGCTTACTCCCTTAAAGTTAACAATTATTTCGTTATTTCCCTATTTTTTTACCTAATTACCTGTTTGTGCAATTACCAAGGGTTTTGTTTGATATTTTGGATAGTATTCTGGCACGATAAGCTGAGAAGAAAGCATTTTACAGGCGTCTTTCCTCATGCAGGAAATAAAAATAATTACCCACAGGCATGGGCATATTGTATTAAAATCTTCAGTTATGTCCGGTAAAACAATCGGGATTTAGCTTTGCTGTTACTTCCTGGTCTTACCAGGGTCAGAATGAGGTATTTCAGCTCAAATTACTTCCTCAATTCAAATTTACCTTACACTAATGTGAAATATTCTTTAATTTTGAATATTACTTGCCTAACTTCAATCAAAAAGAAACTGTTTAACGCTGAATGACACATTTACTATCGTCCTTTATTGCCTTTCTTAAACTCAGCAAACCCATTATAACTCTATCAGTAGCTTTTTCGGCACTTACAGGGTATATTTTGCACAATGGCTCTTTTTCAGATGGCTGGTTGTTCATGTACCTGGGGGTCCTTTTGATAGCAGGGGGGTCTTCTTCTCTTAATCAGTTGCAGGAATCCGGCCATGACAGCCTGATGAAACGAACGCGCCATCGTCCGTTGCCTTCGGGTGAGTTAACAAAACTACAGGCCTTGATATGGTCAATACTGCTTTCAGTTGCCGGGGCAACTCTATTATGGTATCATTCGGGCTCAATCCCTGCCCTGCTGGCCATTCTTACCCTGCTATGGTACAACGGTATATATACCCCGATGAAGCGCGTTAGCCCCTGGGCTATATTACCCGGTGCACTGGTGGGTGCCCTGCCACCCGCCATCGGATGGACCGCTGCAGGAGGTACCCTGGGGCATCCGCATATCCTTTTCGTGGCATTTTTCTTCTTCATCGGTCAAATACCTCATTTCTGGCTGATACTGCTTCGCCATGGAAAAGACTATGAACAGGCAGGCTTTCCATCCATTACCACCCGATTCCTTCCCGCGCAAATTGCCCGGCTTACCTTTACCTGGACAGCCTGTACCGCAACAACAGCCCTGGCATTGCCTGCTTTTGGAGTAATCAATACTCCTTTGTTTTCTGCACTTACTCTTCTATTTTCCCTGGCTTTGCTATTATCCTTTCTGGGCTGGCCCGACATAAAAAAACCCGAAAGGGTTAACAGAGCATTTATGGCTGTAAACATATACTTCCTGCTGATGATGCTGGTTCTCATGGGCGATGCCCTGTGGAGCAACCCATAGCCCTCCCGGCAAAATCCTTGTATTTAAAACATTTTTCTAATCGCGAAAACAATAGCATTTATTAATGCGTTTAAACACCTGCTTGCATAATTAAATAACGCATTAATCCCATACATCTATGCAATTCATCTGTCCTGTATCCAATAAAAAAATTAATGAAACAACCGCCAGGTTTACGGCCTTTCTATCCTTTACCTTGCTGATTGTATTTTTTGTAACAACTATTGAAATATTTCTTTGGTTCCTGGCAGTTGATTTTTTTATCCGGGCTCTTGCTATGGGCAAATACAGTCTACTGGCAGCCTTATCAAAACAACTTTACAATATTACGCGTAAAAGTTCTGCCATGCTTAATGCCGGGCCCAAGATTTTTGCAGCACGAATTGGCTTTTTTTTATGTGCCGCAGCAATCCTGTTTTGGTACACCCCCATGGGAAGCATCAGCATCCTTCTTTTATCTGTGCTGGCTTTGTTTTGCTTCCTGGAAGCCGTATTTGGGTTTTGTATGGCATGTGTTATTTACCCTTTCCTCTACCGCATCGTTTACCGCAGCGATTTTAACGACTAAGCATGCTTATCGGGATTTTATAAACATTCCTCATAAAGAAACCCATTTGTATAGAGCAATAAATAATATTAATTGGAATCATTTTTTTGTTAATTTTGGCATTGCATTTACAATCCAAACTTACAAGGCATGATTTTTTTCACATTCAGCTTTTTGGCCACTTTATTTGGCGGTCTTTCCGCAAGCCGGAAAATAGACCTTTTTTACAGTCTTTCCATTAATTTCGAGGGGCCCTTCGCCCAAATAATTGCGTTCTGGCCCTTTATAATTGCTTTGGTATTATTATTACTTGTAATCCTCTGGTATCAAAGCATCAAAAACCTGCAACGCAGGAGAAAAAAGGGCAGTACACGTCCCCGGCAGGGAAGCCAGTCGCTGGTGTTTATGGGCCTGGTAACTGTATTTGTTATTGTACTCCTGGCGGCACCCTACTACCTGGAATCCCTTGATGCCACTGCCGACACTGAACAAACACAGCCCGAAGATTATACTGAGCTGCTCCTTACGGTTCATGGCATGGATTGCGGAGGGTGTGAAGCTCTGGTGCAACGAAGAGTGGGAGCACTGGAAGGAATAGAAAGTGTGCTGGCATCGCATGAAAGAGAGGAAGTTTTCGTGACTTATGACAGATCACGTGTTTCACCGGAAGTTATCGCCAAAACCATAGAAGACTCAGGCTATACGGTAGCCATACATTAAGGAAGGTTTTGAAAAACATAAACAAGAAAAAAGCAGTTGCAAAAAGCAACTGCTTTTTTCTTACCATTTCTTAACCTTTATTCCGGGTTATAGTTACCTAAAGATTCTGTATTTTTGCGCTATATTAAGTTTTTGTTAATTTTTGCAAAAACATTTTCATCACATTTTCATGTGATGTTTCGAAACAAGGACTAATTGCCAAAAACAGAAGACAGTGAAATTTAAACAATTCGGCTTATGGCTGCTGGTTGGGGCTTCAATACTGGCCCTATACCTTATTTCCGGTTACATGACATTTACTTATACCATATCTGCCCAGGGTATAATTTATCCGCAGCAGGAATGGGAGCTGGCACACACCGCCGACGGAAATCTCATACAGAGCCTGAAAAATCACTACGATAATACCACTTCTTCCTACTCGGTAACGGAATTTCAGAGAGGCGACCTTGCAAGCTTTACCCTATCGGAAGATATTTTTCTAAGGGAACATATTGCTCAAGGCGACACCATAGCCCGCCTTCACTCACTTACCGAAATGGGCCGGCTGGTAGAGTTGGAAGGGGAATTGGAGCGCCAGCACAGGCTATTGGCATTTTATGCCAGCGGTGAAAAACCACAGCAAGTGCAGGTAGCACGTGAAATCATGCAAAGAGCACAAACCGAGTACGAAACCCAGAAAGCCATTAGTGCGCGTAACAAAGAGCTTTTTGAAAGAAGGCACATTGCCCGCGAAGAATTTGAAATTTCAGAAAACCAATACCTTGTTGCATATCAAAACCTTGCCATTACCCAGAGTGAATTCGAAGCCATTACATCAGGTGCAAAGCCGGAGCAACTGGATCTCATCAAAGCCGCTATCCATTCGCTGGAAGCACAGATAGAGCATCTTCAACAGTTGATGGCATCCTTTACCATATATTCACCCATCAGTGGTACCTTATTAAGGAAACAAGAGCTTCTTTCCAGCTCCAATGCAATATTAAGGGTGGCAGATGTTTCAGCATATATTATTCTCATTCCCATAGAGATATACCAGCTCGAATTTCTTAAAAAAGGCCAGGAGGTGGAAATTATTTTGCCACACATGGGCCACAACACTACAGCCACCATTTACGACTTTGACAATTCGGTGCAGATGCTCAATCAGCGTCAGCATATTTTTGTAAGGGCGCTGGTTGAGCCTGAAAGCGCATCCGGGCTGTTTCCATTTATGCGGGTAGACGCGAATATTAAGTCAGATGCAGTATCTCTCATGGAATACATCAGGAGGTTTTCCAACGAGGTATATAACAACTAACAAAGATGGTACGGTACGAAAGAAAGTATTTGGTTCCCTATAAAATGCTCGATTCCTTGCGGGCCAGGGTAAATACTTTTGCCCGACCCGATATATTTGCCGAAGAAACCGAATCGGACCTGCCCCAATACACCGTAAGAAGCATTTACTACGACACACGCGACCTGCAGTTTCACCAGGAAAAAATTGAAGGGGTAGAACTGCGTAAAAAATTCCGCATCCGTTGCTACAACAATTCCGAACCGGGTACCGTGGCAGTGCTGGAAATAAAAAAGAAGATACAGAACAGGGTACAGAAACACCGGGCATTTGTAAACTGGAAAAATGTTCCTGAGTTATTGCTCACGGCCGACATTGAAAAATACATGCTGCCTGACAATACCGGGAAAAACCTGGAGGACGCCTCCCGCTTTTTTTTTCATATGAAGAAAAGGAATCTTATGCCCACGGTGCTGATAGTATATGAAAGGGAAGCCTACCACGGATTGCTGGATAGCGGGGTGAGAATTACCTTTGACAAGAATATTAGAAGTTTTTCCTATCCGGCCATCAACGACATGTTCAGAGAAAGCAACCTAAGGCATCTTTTCCGCAATCATTTCATTATGGAAATAAAATACTTTACCGATAAGATGCCCCAATGGGCCATGTCGCTGGTACAGGAATTCAGGCTCAGGCATGAGGCACTTTCCAAATATGCCATTGGCTTCGATGTACACACACAAAACAAGATAATACACTAATACCATGACAGAAGACTTCCAAAGCCTATTCATTTTCAGCATTACCGCAAAAGACGTGGTGGCCAACATCCTCATTGCCATGTGTTGCGGTATTTTTATTTCCCTTTTGTATAAATACACCTACAAGGGCCTTAACTATTCTGCGGCTTTTACCGTATCGCTCATTATGCTTACCATGATTACTGCTATTGTAATAATGGTAATAGGAAACAACCTGGCACGGGCCTTCGGAATGGTGGGTGCCATGTCAATTATCCGGTTTCGCACGGCGGTAAAAGATGCCTCGGATATCATGTTTATCTTTTTCGCCCTGTCCATCGGGCTGGCATCGGGGGTAAAGCTTTATTCCATTGCCATTTTCGGTACTATTTTTATAGGTTTGGTCTACCTTGTAGTGTCGCAACTCAATTTTGCCCTTCCACAAAAACGGGAGTTTCTGCTGCAAATTATTGCCCATGAGAATCAACTTCCGGAAGATCCTTTTATGCAAACCCTGAAAAAATTCTGTGGTAAAACCAAGCTGGTGAATGTAAAAACCCTGGGAGAGGAGGATAATCAGCTCATGGAATTCTCCTATTATGTAAACATGAGAGATGAAAAACTGGGACCGGGTCTGGTTTCAGCCATAAAAAATTTGCAGGGTGTAGTACAAACCAACCTGTTCTTCGACGAAACCAACTGATAGTAACTGGGTATTAAAGCAGAAAAAAAGTTATTTCAGAAATCGCCCTGAAGCTTTTGGCGCAGTTCGTCGTAGGTTACCCTTTCGTAATCGCGGGTTACATAAAAATTACGTCCTCCAACAAACCAGCGGCGCCTTACACTCTGGGCCTCATACCTGATATTCAACGGGCCCACCCTCATCTCGTATTCAAGCATCAACCCGGGTATCTGGCGATAAGGGTTGTCGAAGTTGAATGCTTCCCCGGGTATTTCATCCGTATACCAGATGTCTGATTCATATTCATTGCCCATGGCGTCGGTAACTCTGGCAATAACCCTGCGACAGGTATACCCGAGAATTTCCTTTGTTTCGTTGGTATATTCCAATTCGGGCTGAGGCATATTCTGCAATGCGGTTTGAACCTGCTGGGCATCGCGGGTAATCACATATTTTTCCCTCAATATCTCCAGCATGGTAGATACCTCGCCGGTGTTGCCATCCGATATTTTCACCTGCCCAAGGCTCACGAATTCTCCGTCGTATTCGGTGCGCACAAGATTGTTTTTGGTGAGCAGCACAGCCTCCGAGGGAAGCTCCTGCAACTCAGCAAGGTCGATAATACTACCGGGATAGCTGATTTTGTAAATGATTCTACCGCGAAAGGGTCTTTGCGAAAAAGCCATTTCACTGATGAGCATGAACACGATAAGGGCCGTAAGGCTCAGAAATTGTTTTCCGGAAAACATAGCAGATTCTTTTAGCATTGTAGGATAATATACGCTGGTATGTGATAAAGGTTTCAGTAGCCCAGGGTTTTGAGCATCGACTTATAACTTTGCTCTTTGGCAAACAACTTGGTGCTGTATTCACCCTCCTCATCCCTATCGATAATAACCAGTTTGGGAGCAGGAATAAGACAATGCTGCAACCCTCCAAACCCTCCCAGGCTTTCCTGGTAGGCACCTGTATGGAACATACCTATATACTGTTGCTGCCCTTCAGTGATTTTGGGAAGAAACACTGCGTTGGCATGCGATTCGGCGTTGTAATAGTCCTGGCTGTCGCAGGTAAGTCCGCCAAGGTTCACACGCTGGTATTCACTGTCCCAGTTGTTGATGGCAAGCAATATAAAACGTTGCTTCATGGCCCATATATCAGGCAGGGTAGTCATAAAGCTGGAGTCTATCATATTCCACAACTCACGGTCGTTCTGTTGCTTCTGATCCAGTATAGAATACAGCACTGCCCCGCTCTCTCCAACGGTAAAGCTGCCAAACTCGGTAAAGATATCGGGTTCGGGAACATTGTTCTGTTTACAGATATTCTTAATCTGGGCTACAATCTCCTCTGTCATGTATTCATAGTCATATTCAAAGCCCAGGGAGTTTTTAACCGGGAAGCCACCACCGATATTCATAGAATCCAGCTCCGGACAAATCTTTTTCAAATCACAGTAAACATTCACACATTTCTGCAATTCATTCCAGTAATAAGCCGTATCCCGAATGCCCGTATTGATGAAAAAATGCAGCATTTTCAGGTCAAACTTGGGGTTATTCTTTATTTTCTCCAGATAATAAGGAACCACATCGTTGTAGCGAATACCCAGCCGTGAAGTATAAAACTCAAACATAGGTTCTTCTTCAGAGGCAATACGAATACCCAACTTGCATTTCTTATCCTTGTCAACCAGTTGGTCGTAAGCATCAAACTCACGCTTGTTGTCAATAACCGGTATGGTGTTTTCAAATCCCTGATTGATTAATTCGGCAATTTTTTGCGTGTAAAGGGTACGTTTAAAGCCATTGCACACGATGTATTTGTCCTTATCAATAAGGCCTGTATTGAACAGCTCCTCAATGATATAAAGATCAAATGCCGATGATGTTTCCAGATGAATATCATTCTTCAGGGCTTCCTCCAGAACAAAAGAAAAATGCGAACTTTTGGTGCAATAGCAGTAGTGATAATCTCCTTCGTAATCTACCCGCGCCATGGCCACGTGAAATAACCGCTTGGCCTTCTGTATCTGCTGGCTAATTTTGGGAAGATAACTTATTTTAAGGGGAGTACCGTATTGCTTAATGACATCCGTTAGGCAGATGTCGTGAAAATAGAGTTCATTGTCAATGACTTTAAATTCCTCCTGGGGAAATTCGAAAGTTTGCTCTATGAGGTCTATGTATTTGTTTTTCACTTTCTAAAATAATTGTTTTACCTGATATAAAGTATAAGTTGCTGCCATTAGCCGGAATATCCGACGTCGGTAAGGGATAAAATTTATTGTAAAAGTAAGTAATTTACATTACATGTAAAACTCCAGCTTAACAGATTTACATTCTGCAAAACTATACCACGAGATATAATTTTTGTTCAGCAATATTACAATAATTAACGTTTTCAAATATAATTTGTCATAAGTTAAATTTCTCAGATTAGGCACACATTCTAAAATCCGTCTCGTTTACTTCCTGCAAAACATAAAATAGTAATTACAGCATTTGCAGAAAAACAGGATCTGTAATCATCCCACTTTAATTCTAAAAAAATCCCCGGAAAATGGCATGCTCAATATCGGAATCTGCCATTCTCCGGGGCTTTTATGGCCGCAAAAGCGTGAAAATATTTTACTACTTAATGGTACGGAAAGTTTTGTTGAACCTTATTCTATTGAGGAGACTTTTGTTTTTGTCAAGCGACAACCATACAAACATAGCCCTTCCTACTATATGGTCTTCGGGAACAAAGCCCCAGTAGCGCGAGTCGGCAGAATTATGCCTGTTATCGCCTACCATCCAATAGTAATTCATAGTAAAGGTATAGTGGGTGGTGGGTTCTCCGTTAATGATTACCTGGTTACTGGTAACCTCAAGCGTATTGCCTTCATACACCTCGATGATACGTTCCCACAGCATAATGTTTTCCGGATTTACCTCTATGGTGCTGCCTTTTTGGGGTATATATAAAGGGCCAAAATTATCCTCGTTCCAGGGGTAGTTACGATGGAATGGGAAGATGTGACCTTCATGATAGTTTGCGGGTTTGATAATTTTTCGCACCTGCTGAATACTATTTAGCTGCGCCAGGCTTTCTGCCGCATTCTCCGTAAGGGCCATGATATATTCACTGGCGGTACGCTGATACACATCACTTATATCATACCTGTCAAGCACTCTGCCATGCAGTGGGGTGCCATCGGTAACTACCTGGTAATTATACTGAACATCAGCCGGGTTGGGAAGTGGTTGTCCGTTAATAAATATTTTTCCGTCGATAATCTGTAGGGAATCACCGGGAATCCCAACGCACCTTTTAATGTAGTTTTCTCTTTTGTCTACGGGCCGTGCCACCACATCATAATTGCGATGTACCATATCATGACCCATCTCCCTTACCATTGCGTAATAACTCCTGTTTTGCATCTGCAATGCAACCGTATCGCCATCAGGATAATTAAAAACCACAACATCGTTGTTACCGATGGTTCTGAAACCCGGGAAGCGGTAATAGGGAAGTTTAATCCACTCCACGTAGGATCTTGTATATTCGGTAAGGGGCATCGTATGATGCGCGAAAGGAAATGCAATGGGGGTATTGGGTACTTTGGGCCCGTAACTCATTTTACTTACAAACAGATAATCGCCCACCAGCAGAGATTTTTCCATGGAAGAGGTAGGAATGGTATAGGCCTCAATGAAAAACATGCGGATGATTGTGGCGGCGATAACAGCAAAAATCAATGCATCGGCCCATTCGCGCCAGCCTGATTTTTCGACAACGGGCAATTTATCCGGGTGTGTGTATTGCTCGCGGGAAGAGAACCCCAGATAAGGTAGCAGCACGAAGGGAAACAATACGCCCAATGCCTGTTCTCCCAATCCATCTTTGCGGAAACATTTAAGGGTTTCTACTACCATCAAAAGCAATGTAAACACATTGATGTAAGGGATGATAATAAAGAGATACCACCACAAGGGCTTTTTAATCACCTTGAGCCAAATGTAAAAATTGTAAAAGGGAACTATTGCTTCCCATCCTTTATAGCCTGCTTTTTCAAAAATGCGCCATAAACCTGCGGCACTGGATATGAAGAACAGTATGCTTAGTATCATGTAAATGCTCATGGCGTATTGTATTATAAGTTTAACATATCATTCATAGAAAAAATTCCTTTTCGGCCATTCAGCCATTTTGCAGCCATCAGTGCACCCCTTGCAAAACCTTCCCGCTTGTGGGCAATATGCTGAATACTGATGGTATCAACAGGCGATTGGTAGTTAACCACGTGTGTTCCTGTAACTCCTTCGATACGATGTGCCGTAACAGGAATATCCCCTATTTGCACATCATCACTATCCAGTTTCCAACCGGTATAACGGGTATTTTCCTGCATTATTCCCTCTGCCAGGGTAATGGCAGTACCGCTGGGAGCATCTAGCTTTTGTGTATGGTGGGTTTCTTCCATGTGCAGCTGATATTCGGGATAATCAGCCATAATTTTTGCAAGGTGACGATTAAGGGCAAAAAACAGGTTTACACCAATACTAAAGTTAGAAGCATAAAACAGGCTTCCGTTACAGGTTTCACAATAATTACGAATTTCCTCCATAGCATCGTACCACCCTGTGGTACCGGTAACAACAGGAATCCCCATATCCAAAAGCTTCCGGATATTATTCTTTACCACGGCAGGTGAAGTAAACTCTATGGCCACATCAGCCTTGCGCAAATCCTGCTCTTTTTCCTTCCAGTCCTGTTGGTTATCAATAACAGCGGTAATTTCCACCCGGGTTTCCCTGCAGATTCTTTCTATTTCACGGCCCATTTTGCCGTATCCGACAATGGCTATTTTCACGGAAGTATTCATATACAAAACTATTAAAAACGGAAAGTAAATTTCATGGCCGCGTAGGAGGTTTGTCTCCCGCTCAGGGGATCAATTTCGGGCATCAGGGAGGGGCGCACCTGCATGGTTAAATCCTCACTCACGTCAAAATCCAGCAAATGTGCATCAACTGTGGCGTCCAGAATATTCAATACATACAGAGCGAATCCCAGGATATAGGTAATTTCCAGGTTTCTTCGGTAAAAGTTGGTAGCTCGCTGCAACTGATCAGTAGAGTAAAAGGGAAATTCGTCCACCGTGTTGGGGTTACCATCCACACGTGCTACCCATGCCCTGCGAAAGGTCTGGTACTCTGTATTGTTCATATCCCAGAAGTAGGCAATGGTGCCAAAGCCAGCATAGATGATGGGGATTTTCCAGTATCGGTTATTATAAGCTTGTCCGAGACCCGGCAATGTAACTGAAAGCATAGTGGCCTTCAGGGGCGAGTGCTCTTTATACCTGTCTTCTTTCTTCTCTATTCCAGCCGTAGTGTCTTCCAATACCACACCTTCTTCATCCACACGCAAAATCTGTTCAGTGGGCAGGGTATCTCTTTCTGAAATCCTTCCGTGTACCGGCAGAGTATCCTGAGGCAGGGTGGTGCGACGCTGAGGCAGGGTATCGTTCAGCGGATAGGAAAACGCAGAAATGGTCGAAAAAACAAGTATCCCAAAAAACAAAAGCAGGCTCCCGGAAAAAGAGCCTAAATACAAATAGCTTTGCTTTTGTGTTTTATTTTTCAGAAATAAAATCTGCCGCATCGAATTTTATTCAGGTTTATGAACGAGTTTCAGAATGCGTTCCAGGTCTTCCTGCGATGAGAAGTTAATAACGATAGAGCCTTTGCCCCCGTTACGACTTTTCACCTGAACTTTGGAACCATAGAATTCAGTCAGTGCCTTTTGCAGGTCTTTGAATTTCTCATTCTGAACTTTGGGTGCAGGTGCATTGGGTTGCTCATCTTCCTGCTCTTGTTCTGGCATTTCAGAGAGATTTTTTACGATTTCCTCCACATCGCGCACTGATAAACCTTGTGCTATGATATCCTGAAAAATTTCAAGCTGGGTTTGCACATTATCCACAGAAACCAATGCCCTTGCATGGCCCATGGCGATGAGTTCCTGTCGCAGTCCAATCTGAATATCACCGGGCAGTTTCAGCAAACGAAGATGGTTGGCGATGGACGGGCGTGATTTTCCCAGCCTTTCGGCAAGCATTTCCTGGGTAAGTTTACAGTCTTCTATAAGCTGCTGGTAGCCCAGGGCTATTTCTATAGGGTTAAGATTTTCGCGCTGAATATTTTCAACGATGGCCATCTCGCGCATTTCCTGGTCGTTGGCTGTGCGGATATAGGCCGGAATTTCGGTAAGATCGGCCAGGCGCGAAGCTTTGCATCGCCTTTCGCCTGAAATCAGCTGAAACTTGCCATCTTCCATTTTGCGAATGGTAACCGGCTGAATAACTCCTTGTTCCTTGATGGAGGCGGCCAGCTCCTGCAAAGACTCCTCATCAAAATCGGTACGAGGCTGGAAGGGATTGGCCTGAATAAGGTCAAGCGGCACGTGTGCCACGGTTCCTACCGCATGTAAATCCTTTTCTATATCGTATCTGGGCTGTATGTCGGCCCCGGGAGTATCAAGCAGAGCGCCAAGCCCCTTTCCCAATGCTCTTTTTTTAGCGTTCATTTTCTACGTTAATGTTTTTTTCAGTCTCGTCGATTTGGGTAAGCTGGTTGTTTTGCAAAATTTCACGTGCAAGGTTCAGATAGTTGATGGCACCGCGACTTTGGGCATCGTGCATAATAATGGTTTCACCAAAACTGGGTGCCTCACCCAACTTGGTATTACGCTGCACAATGGTGTCGAACACCAAATCCTGGAAGTGTGTTCTTACTTCCTCTACAACCTGATTTGACAGCCTTAGCCTGTTGTCGTACATGGTGAGCAGGATACCCTCTATTTCGAGCCCCAGGTTTAGGCGCGACTGTACAATCTTGATGGTATTGAGTAGCTTGCCAAGCCCTTCCAGTGCAAAATACTCGCACTGCACGGGAATTATCACTGAATCACTGGCGGTAAGGGCATTCACGGTAATCAAACCCAGCGAGGGAGAGCAGTCGATAAGCACAAAATCATAATCCTCCTTTACGCTGTCTATAACCTTTTTCATCACCATTTCCCTGTTGGGCATGTTGATCATTTCAATTTCGGCTCCTACCAGGTCGATATGAGCCGGAATAAGATCCAGGTTGGGTGTTGTTGTGTTAAGAAGGATATTACGGGGATCTACCTCATCAATAATACACTCGTAAATGCTGGTTTTGATTACTTTGGGATCAAAACCCACACCCGAAGTAGCATTGGCCTGAGGGTCGGCATCTATCAGAAGTGTTTTAAAATCCAGTACGGCAAGACTTGCCGCAAGGTTAATGGCAGTGGTGGTTTTACCCACGCCCCCTTTTTGATTGGCAATCGAAATAACTTTACTCATAGGGTATTGTATTATAAGTGTTGTTGGTTTACTAATGACAAGAAGCTCATTTTCATTACATTAAACATAACCCCCTGTATTGCCTCTCGGGTCGGATACCGGTGCAAATTTACAATTTAAAAAGTGGCCGAGGCAGTATTTTTTATAAAAAGTTACCCCCCTTTACCCACGGGGCACTAAACAGTCAATTTGTAAAAGAATTCGACTACGAAAGAACAAAAAAGAGTTGAATCGCGGGGGTTCAACTCTTCAGTTTTAATTATAATGCCGGTAAAAATGAAGGATCACTTATTCTTCGGTATTATCGTCTTTCTTATCGAGGTCTTCGAATTCAATGTCGGTAAATTCTTTTTCCTTACGCCTTTGCTCTTCTTCGGCCACTTCATCCAGGTACGACTGGGGCACCTCGCCGGTTTCTATGTATTCAAAGGCTTGCTTCAGGGCTGTTTCAAACTTTGTGAAATCTTCCTGATAGAGAAATAGTTTGTGTTTTTCAAAAAAAAACTTTCCTGTTTGCTGATCAAAGCGCTTCTTACTTTCGGTGATGGTGAGATAATTCTCTCCTGCACGTGTTGACTTTACATCAAAAAAGTAGGTCCTTTTTCCTGCTCTTACAGCTTTTGAAAACAACTCCTCGTTATTATACTGCTTTCCTGTCTCTTCCATACTCATACAGTTTCTTTCTTTGAATTAGTTTTGGCAAAAATAAAAAAACTTTTTTCATTCATGCAAGGGCCATTTGAAAACAAATCTTAATAATACCCTTGTAATGGCAGCCCAAATATAACAATCCTTGGGCAGAATAAAAAACCCTTCGCCGTTCCTTACTTTAGCGAATTTGACCTTACATAGGTTTCAACAAGCAAAAAACAAACTTTATTGAAAAATAACAACTTTGCATCTAAATTATTATTGCGTGGCCAAAAGTTTTTAAAAATGAATTACTTTTGCATTGCTTTTCTGGCCTCAAGCCAAAAGCTTCGTTCCTTGTTACTAAAGTTTTGAATTTTATTACTCTATGCTAAACAGAAGGCATTTACGCGTTAAAGTATTACAAAGCCTGTATGCATTTTTTCAGTCGGGAAATTCATCCCTCAACGCCGGCGAAAAAGAATTGCTTTTCAGTATCGATAAAATCTACGACCTTTATCTTTATCAGCTTACACTCCTCGTTGATATAGGCCGCCAAGCCAGAAAAACTGTCGAGGACAACAAAATTAAAAAGGTACCTTCCCACGAAGACCTTAACCCTAACACCCGTTTTTTAGAAAACAAATGCCTGTTGGGCATTGCCAACAGCATGGAGCTGGAGGAAAAACTCAAGGAGCGGAAAATATCATGGGCTAAGGCACCTGAAATTTCCAAAAAAATCTTTATGCAGTTTCGCGAAGGGAAGCACTACCAGGAATATATGAGCATGAAGGATTGCTCATTTGAACAGGACAGAGACCTTATACTTAAGCTGCTCAAAAACTACGTTTGTGAAACAGAACTGCTTCATCACTTTTACGAAGATAATTCCATTTACTGGCTCGACGACTGGGAGCTGGTAAACAAAATGATTATTAAAAGCATCAAAGCCATGAACAATGGCAACGAAGATGACTTTAAAATGATGAGTCTATACAAAGACCCGGATGACAAAAAGTTTGCCCGTGAGCTTTTCAAAAAAACCATCCTTCATGATAAGGAATTTGGACCCCTCATAGCTGCCAAAACCCAGAACTGGGATATTGAACGCATCGCCCTGATGGATATTATCATCATGAAAATGGCCCTTACGGAGATAACACAGTTTGCAGAGATTCCGGTTAAGGTATCACTCAACGAGTACATTGAACTTTCTAAAATGTACAGTACACCCAAAAGCAAAATATTTGTGAATGGGGTGCTCGACAAGCTGGTAGAGGAACTTACCGCAGACAACAAAGTAAAAAAGATTACCAAATCCTGATAATCGCTGAACACATGAAAGCCATAAGATTACAGGTTGTATTATTGGCCCTTACGCTAACCCTTTTGAGTGCATGCCAGGGTGCTGCAGAAAAGGGAAATGCTGAAATACAAGCCCCGGTTACAAACAACGGGCAAGGCCCGGAAGTAACATTCGAGAAAGAAGTACATGATTTTGGAAAAATCATTTCCGGTGAAAGGGTTGCTTACGGCTTTCGCTTTTCCAATACGGGCTCAGCCCCATTGCTTATTACCGGCATCAGAAGCGGTTGCGGCTGCACAGTTGGCGACTACCCCAAAGAGCCACTTATGCCAGGGCAGGATAGCCGCATTAACGTGGTATTCAACTCTGCCGGCCGAAGAGGATTTCAGTCAGAAACTGTAAGAGTTCTTACCAATAGTGAAGAATCTGTTGTAACTTTGCGTATTACGGCTGAAGTGCTGGACAGATAACCAAAGGTTTTTCGAATCCACAGAAAACAAGCACAAACTCATGAATTAATAAATTTTTGATAATTTCGTTTTAGTAATCATCTATAAACCTAAAATCTGACATGAACATTTTGAACATTTTACTTATGTCCTCTCCCGAGGATGGTGGTAGCGGTTTTGCTGCATTTTTACCTTTACTGCTTATTATCGTTGTTTTCTACCTGTTTTTTATCCGCCCCCAGTTGAAAAAACAGAAAGATTCCAAAAAGTACAGAGAAGCACTGAAGAAAGGCGATAAAATTATTACTATCGGTGGAATTCACGGAAAGATTAGTGAAGTACAGGAAAAAACTTTCACCATTGAAGTAGCTCCCAACATCAGCTTCAGGGTTGAAAAGTCTGCCGTAGCTATGGATGGCCCACAGGAGCAACAATTATCAGAAAACAGATAATATCCTGTTTTATTGTAAAGAATCCTGACCGGGCCTCTCGAAGGAACGGTTGGGATTTTTTGTTATTTCACAGCACCTAACCCCAAGCATCATGAACAAGCTACCCTGGCAACAACTGGACAACACCCCCGAAACCCGACGCAAGTTTTCCATCTTTGCGTTGTGCTTGGTGTTTAGCTTTTTGGCATGGCTCTCCATAAAAATGTTCAGGGAAAGTGCTGCAACGATACCCGTTAAAATTACCATCAGCAATATTCCCAGAGATTTGATTTTCAGCCATCAGGCTGATACCACTTTCATGGTAAATGTGCAATCAACGGGAATGAAACTGCTGGCCTCACGATTCAACCGCCGGGCCGAAATTATGGAGGCCGATTTCAGCTCGTTACAAAAAATGACGCGCAATAACAACACCCTATATTATCTTACAGCCTCGCAGGCTGCTACCCGCTTCTCGCTCAAAACAGAAATACCGCGCCGGGCCATCTCCGTGCTCCCCGATACCATCTTCTTTTCGGCAGAGGAAGCCTTTTACAGGAAAGTGCCGGTAATCCTTGATAAAGAACTGGAATTTCGCCCAGGCTTTAAAACCTACGACATTGCTCTCGTAGAACCCGATTCGGTTTATGCCTACGGTCCTTTGCATCTGAGAGATTCGGTTACCGCCATCCATACACGCACACTCAAAGCTTCGGCGGCAGACCAGCACATCAATACCAGCGTGGAGTTGCACAATCCTTATTATCAGCAGCAGATAAGTCTGTCGCATTCACGCGTGGACGTGCATATTCCGGTGGAAGAGTTTACCGAAGCCATGGTAGAACTACCCCTTCATATCGACTGCAATGCCAACGCCCCCTCAGGCAATAGCGATGAGGGAGACCTTTTGCTCTTTCCTGACAAAGTATCGGTGTATTATTTGGTTGCATTGCGCGATGATAAGGCCATCAGCCCCGAAATGTTCAGGGTGGCTGTAAACTGCCCGGATACTATCGGTACAGCAGGTTTTCGACTAAAGGCTGAAGTAAAAGAAAAACCCGGGCTGGTGGAAATAATCAGAATAAGACCCGCTGAGGTGGAATACGTTTGGATTAAAAAATAAAACCATGCTGAAAGTTGCGGTAACAGGGAATATGGGAAGTGGCAAAACCAGTGTATGCAAGGTTTTTGAGGTGTTGGGCATACCGGTCTTTTACGCTGACAGGGAAGCCAAAATGCTTTATAATGACGATGATATCAAGAATCAGGTGCGCGGCGAATTGGGAGATGAAATTCTTGACGAGAATAACATTATTGACCTGAAAGCCATTGCAAGCCTAGTTTTCGCTCAACCACAAAAATTGGAAAAGCTCAACAAAATCATTCATCCTGCTGTTTACCAGCGTTTCAACCACTGGCTCCATGAGCACCGCCATCACCCCTATGTAATTCAGGAAGCAGCCATCGTATTTGAAACAGGAAGCCATGAGCGATTCGACAAAATTATCCTGGTGCATGCCCCTGAGGAGGTGCTTATCAGCAGGGTACAGAAACGGGATGGCTCTACCCGGGAGCAGGTGAAACAAAGACTCTCTCGCCAGATGCCTCAGGAGGAGAAAATAAAAATGGCACATTATCTTCTGTGCAACGACAATACTTCACTTATCATCCCTGAAATACTTCGAATACACGCGCAATTGCTCCAACAGTGCCAATAATGATGGCCCGAAAAAGACTACCCTGCGACTCCCCATAACAGACTCTATCTCAAAACCAATGAATGCTGGACCTGTTGAGAAGCCTTCATTTTCTCTTCCTTCAACATACTCTATTTCAGATAGGTAATACTTTACTTTGTGGGTAATATTTAGTACTTTAGTAGGATAAAACCCACAAAAAAGCACCCGCCATGTCAGATATAGAGAAAAGTATAGTAGTTGGGATTGACTTCTCCAGGTCATCCATTCAAGCATTTGAGTATGCCTTAGGCATTGCCGGGCAAACCCAATCCAAACTCAGGCTGGTTTATGTAACCAAAAAGCGCGACATTGACTCCCTTGTTCCCAGGGATGGAAAAGGAAAAAATTCTGCAACGGAGAAATCTTTCGAGAAGCTTATTGCCAGGTATAAAGACAGTATACCAGGAGAGATTACCTACAGGATACTAAGCGGAAAGATTTACGAGGAAGTCACCAACCTGGCAAAATATACCGAAGCCTGGCTCATAATTGCCGGGGCCCACGGTATGTCCGGGTTTGAAGAAATGTGGGTAGGCAACAATGCCTCCAAAATCATTTCGCATGCCAACAGGCCTGTAATTACCCTGAAGAAAAATTTCAGAATAAAAAAACCGGTGCTGGAAAAAATAGTGCTTCCCATCGACAGCACCTTCGAAACCATCCAGAAAGTTCCTTTTACCCTTGAGCTGGCGCAATACTTCAAGGCCCAGATCAATGTGCTTTCTTTACACAGTTCCAAAATGAAAACCACTGAACAAAGGGTAGAAAACAATACCCGGGATGTCATGGAATTGATAGTAAAGTCGGGGCTAAGATATATTAACGAAAAAATAGTGGACGAAAACATTACCCGGGCCACTATCGAATATGCCCAGAAACGCAACGCCGACCTTATTTCCATCATGACCGAACAGGAATTTTCATCACAAAACGTACTTATGGGTACCTATGCCCAGCAAATGGTTAACCAGGCTCCCATACCGGTATTAAGCCACAAAACCAGAATATTGGTAAAACATGACGGCCTCATCGAATAAGAGCTTGGCAAAACTGACAAATGTTGGTAGTTTTGCACTCCCGGAGGCTCAGGTTTTTCCCCTGGCAATTTCCGGGAACTGATTTCGTTATAAAACAACACCAAACTAAAACATCCTAAATCTGCTTACGTGAGAAACACATCTCTTACCTTCTTCTCCTGGATTATGCTGCTCTGGGCACTTATTGCCTGTGATACAGCGGCGGCACAAAGGCAGAGCGGCAGAGTGTACGAGTTTCTCAACCTTCCGGCCACAGCGCGCATTACTGCGCTGGGCGGCTACGCCATTCCCGACCTGGACAACGATCTGGGTATGGCTTTGTTTTATCCGGCACTCATCAATCCCGGGCTTCAGAATGAAATCTCCCTGAACTTTGTTGACTATTTCAGCGATATCCATTATGGCACGGTTGCCTTTTCCTATGGCTTTGAGAAAATCGGCAACCTGACCTTTGCCATTAACTACATCAGCTACGGGCGTTTTATTGAAGCCGATGAGTTTGGCTATCAAACCGGTGAATTTTCGGCAGGAGAATACGCTGCCACCATTGGCTGGGGAAGAGCCCTTACGGAAAAAATCAGCATTGGCAGCAACCTGAAAATCATCACCTCAACCCTTGAGCAATACTCTTCCCTGGGCCTGGCAACAGATGTGTCGGTAGCCTATACCGACCCCGACAGGTTGCTGGCAACCAGCCTGGTATTGCGAAACATGGGGAGGCAAATTACGACCTATGACAACCGGCGGGAGCCCCTCCCCTTCGACATTGTACTGGGAGCCAGTAAAAAACTTACCAACGCACCCCTGCGCTTTTCCTTTGTAGCCCATAACCTGCACATTCCCGACCTCACCTATCAGGAGCTGCAGCTACCCGGACAATCATTGCTTATCTCCCAACCCGGCGATGCTACATCGCAGGAACGATTCAGTGAATGGGGCGACAAACTGCTGCGACATGCAGTGCTGGGAGCGGAGTTTATCCCTTCTAAAAACTTTTTTGCTGCCATTGGCTACAACTATCGCAGGCGAAAAGAGATGGGTGTGGATTCACGTTTGTCAACCGTGGGCTTGTCATGGGGAATTGGTGTAAGGGTTTCGCACTTTATGTTTCAGTATGGCAGGTCTAATTACCACCTGGCAGGAGCCCCTAATCATTTTTCTATTACTACCAATTTAGACAGGTTGTTTTTCCGCCCACAGGATACACCTGTATTGCAACCAACAATCAGGGAAGATGGAAATTAATATTGATCAGCGCTCGGGATTCTGCTTTGGGGTAATCAATGCCATAAAGGTTGCAGAAGAGCAACTTCAGCAACATGGCAACCTGTATTGCCTGGGTGATATCGTGCATAACAACAAGGAAGTTGAGAGGCTGAAAGAGATGGGCCTTGAGGTGATAAGTCACCAGGAATTTGAACAATTGAAAAACGCAAGGGTGTTAATACGGGCGCACGGCGAACCTCCATCCACTTACGAGTTGGCACGGCAAAACAATATCGGAATTATTGATGCTTCATGCCCCGTGGTACTCAAACTGCAAAATAAGGTAAGAACAGGCTATGAGGAGGTTAACAGGGAACAGGGCCAGGTGGTGATTTTTGGCAAAGAAGGCCATGCCGAGGTAAATGGCCTCATTGGGCAAACGGGCAATGATGCTATTGTAGTGGGCAACAACTTTGAAAACCTTGACACAATAGATTTCTCCAAACCCATTGTGCTTTATAGCCAGACCACCCAGAACAAAGAAGACTATGAGAACCTCATCGCTCTTATCAAGCAGAAAATTAAAGAGCAAAATTGCAATCCACAGAATAACTTCAAAGCTCATAAAACCATTTGTGGGCAGGTATCCAATCGTGGCCCGCACCTGGCAAGCTTCTCACAAAACCATGATGTGGTAATATTTGTAAGCGGCAAAAAAAGTTCCAACGGAAAATATCTCTATGGCATATGCAGAGATAATAACCCACGCACACATTTCATTTCAGAGGCGGAAGAACTACAGGCACAATGGTTTGAAGACTGCAGCAAGGTGGGAGTGTGCGGCGCCACATCCACTCCAATGTGGCTGATGGAGGAAGTAGCAGAGAAAATTAAGCAATTCAGGTTATGACTTTTGAAATTGCCCTTGTTTTTATCATCCTTTTAGTGGCTCTGGTGCTTTTTATCACAGCCTGGATAAGAATGGATGTGGTGGCCATACTGGTGCTGGGAGCGCTATCGCTCACAGGCCTGGTGAGTACCACGGAGGCTTTATCGGGTTTCAGCAACCCGGCAGTCATAACGGTTTGGTCAATGTTTATCCTTAGCGCAGGGCTTTACCGAACCGGAATAGCACGCATGATTAGCCGGCAACTCTTACACCTTACCGGAAGTAGTGAGCTGAAGATGATTACGGTTATTATGCTTACCTCGGGATTAATGTCGGGGTTTATCAACAATATTGGTGTGGCTACACTTATGCTCCCTGTTGTAATGGACCTTGCCCGCTCAACAGGTATGGCACCAGGCAGGCTGCTCATTCCTCTTGCTTTCGGATGTCACCTGGGAGGCTTTACCACGCTTATCGGTACCCCGCCTAACCTCCTTATCAGCTATGCTCTGGAAAACGAAGGCCACCGCCCCCTGCAGCTTTTTGATTTTACACCCGTAGGACTGGGAGCTATGATCGCCGGAATTGCGTTTATGGCATTTATCGGCCGACACCTGCTACCCAAACAAGAAAAATCAAAGTCAAAAGGGGCCGATAATGGCAGGCAAAACATTCCGGGATCTTATTCACTCCAGGAAAGAGCATTTTTTATTACCATACAGCCCGGTTCTCACCTGGCCGGCCAGACGCTCGCTCAAAGCAGGCTGAGAGCAGCACTGGGGATCAACGTATTGTCAATTTTCCGCCAGGATAAGGT
>SLOR01000172.1 GCA_007132395.1 Bacteroidales bacterium | reverse complement strand
CAACAAGCATGCGGCTGAAAGTATGGATGCTATCGATAAGTATTACCGACAAATGGTTGAGTCGGCAGAGTACGACAAAGCCATCATGAATACCCGCCCCGAAGCAGAAGAAAAAGTGATGCTGCTTGAAGGATGGGTGCCGGTGAAAAGGAAGGTTGATATGGAGGCGTATCTGGATGAAAAGTCTATACTTTTTACCCACGAACGTGCCACCAAAGAGGACAAAGTGCCCATTGCACTTACCAATAAAAAGTTCTCCAAAAAGTTCGAAATGTTGGGTGAGTTATATTCCTTACCTAAATATAACGAACTTGACCTTACGCCTTTCTTTGCACCTTTCTATACCATATTCTTTGGCTTCTGCCTTGGCGATGCCGGGTATGGTATTCTTATGGCCATCGCCGCTCTGACATTGAAAGGCAAAGTTCCCAAGGAATTTAAGCAGGCCATGGGGCTTGTTTTCTACCTGGGTCTGTCAACCATTTTCTTTGGTATTGTGGGAGGAACTTTTTTCGGAATTCCGCTCTATGAAACCTCCATCCCGGTATATGCCTCCATGGCAGCCCGACTTGACGCACAGGGTACGAATATCAACAATGTATTATTCTACCTTTCCCTTGCTTTGGGTGCCGTACAGATTATGTTTGGCATGTTCCTGAAAGTCATCAACGAAATCCGTCAGTATGGCTGGAAGCTTGCCATAGGTACCATGGGCTGGATAACCCTGTTGCTGGGTTCCATCATCGTATATTCCATTGGCGAATTTACCGGTGTGGATGCTGCAGCGCTAACACCTGTATGGTATGTATTGCTGGGTGTGAGTGGCACAATGATATTGCTGCTCAACAACCTTACACGTAATGTATTCATGAACCTTGGTGTAGGCCTGTGGGATTCGTACAACATGGTTACAGGCATTCTGGGCGATTTGCTCTCATATATCCGTTTGTTTGCACTGGGTATTTCCAGTGCCATCCTGGGCTTTGTTTTCAACAGCCTGGCGGTTTCTATGAGCGGAAACATACCGGTACTGAGTATCATTATAATGGTGGTGATATTGGTTATCGGGCACAGCATTAACCTCTTCATGTCGGGGCTGGGCTCTTTTGTTCACCCCATGCGTCTTACTTTTGTTGAATTTTATAAAAATGCCGGTTTTTCCGGTGGTGGAAAGAAATACAATCCATTTAAAAAATTAACCTAACGTTTCACTTAATTCTAATTTTTACACATTATGGAACCTATTATTTTAGCTTACATCGGAATCGGATTGATGATAGGATTGGCCGGCATCGGCAGTGCTTATGGAGTATCTATGGGCGGTAACGCCTCAGTAGGCGCTTTGAAAAAGAACGACGAAGCTTTTGGTAACTATCTGGTACTTTCAGCGCTTCCCGGAACACAGGGTCTTTACGGATTCATGGGATACTTTATCCTGGCTGATTTTCTGGTACCCGACATTACCTGGACTACCGCTGCTGCTATCTTTGGCGCGGGTTTGGCACTGGGCTTCGTAGGTCTGCTTTCAGGTATCCGTCAGGGACAAGTGTGTGCCAATGGTATTGCTGCTATCGGCTCAGGATACAACGTATTCGGTAACACTTTGATTCTTGCCGTATTCCCCGAGCTTTACGCTATCGTTGCCTTTGCTGCAACCTTCCTTATCAGCGGTGCGCTCTAAGCAATTGTAACAAGAAAATTCTTATTGAAAATAAGCTACCGGCTCTTCTGTACCTTTGGTGCAGAATGGCCGGTTTTGTTATTTACCAATATATATGAGGTAATGGCAGATGCCTGATGTTTACCGGACGCTGAGCTTATCGAAACGGGTCTCTACTTGATAATCAGACAAGCTATACATTCAGTTTATCGAACTTTTCAAAACTAGTTGAAACTTTTGTGACACCCTCTTTATCCTTTAATGTAAACCGGGTTAATCCAAATCCCATTCAACAAGACTGCCCCGGGAGTGTTATATTTTTACGTACTTTTACATTGCATATAAATCGATAAATAACATTTTGTTATGAACCTTCGCTTTCAACACTTAAGACGCAAAAGCCATAACCTTCTCAGAAAAACTTACCTGGCCGGCTTATTCATTTTTTTTAGTTTTGTTTCTTTTGCGCAATCGCCCACGCACATTCCCAGAACGAAACCCGAACCCGTGAATTTCTTTGAATCGGTTGAAAACATCGTATTTTTCATAGTTATTCCTGTGGTCATTGTAATATTGTATTTTTTATGGCGCCGCCAGCGGGGAAAAGAGAAAAAACAAAACCAGGAGTAGTATATTATCAGCAATAAAGGGAATCTATGGTAAACGCAGGACAATGGAACACCATGAGGGTGGTGAAAATCCTCGATTTTGGAATTTATCTTGACGGGGGAGAAGACGGTGAAATCCTTATGCCCACCAAATGGGTGCCCGAAGGAACCCTCGTGGATGATATGCTCGATGTTTTCATTTACTTCGACTCCGAAGACCGTCTCATAGCCACAACCCTTACCCCGAAAGCCAAAGTTGGGGAGTTTGCCTTCCTTAAAGTGGCCGAGGTAAACCAGTTTGGTGCTTTTATGGAATGGGGGCTTGATAAGGATTTAATGGTGCCCTTCAAAGAGCAGAATGCCAAAATGATTAAGGGCAGGAATTACATTGTTTATCCCTATATCGATCCGCGTACAAAACGGATTGCCGCGTCGGCACGACTAGAGAAATTCCTTGATGTGGAACCCCATGAATATACTGCCGGAGAACAGGTGGATCTGATGATATGGACCCGCAGCGATTTGGGTTTTAATGCCATCATCAATTCCAAACATACGGGAATGCTATATGGAAATCAGATTTTTAAGAACGTAGGTACTGGCATGCAAATGAAAGGCTACATTAAGCTAGTGCGCCCCGATGGAAAAATTGACCTGCTGCTGGAGAAACCCGGATTTGAAAAGATTGATGAGCTATCGGCCTATATATTGCAGGTGCTGGAAGTCCATGGCGGATATATGGATTTTAATGATAAAAGTCCGGCAGATGAGATATATAATGTTTTCCAGATGAGTAAAAAGAACTTTAAAAAGGCCCTGGGAACCCTTTACCGACAAAAGAAAATATCAATCATGCCGGAGGGAATCAAGCTTGCGGAATAGTTTTAATTCCTTAAAAGAAAATAGTATGGCACGCGTGCGGTTATTTTTCAGTGATATAGCGGTGGAAATCACCGGGTATTACGATGCTTTTGTTGTATTCTTTCCCAAATTGCTCATTGCCTTTATTATTCTGTTTGTTGCATGGCTTATTGGGCGACTGCTGCGTCGCTTTACCAACAGCAAACTGAAGAGTCAGATGGACGATCCGCTTCTGGCAGAGTTTCTGGCTACCATGACACGGTCTGTCATTATAATAATCGGTTTGTTAATTGCCTTTAAAACAATTGGCTTTGGGGGCATCACTGCCAGCATTCTCGCCGGCGCCGGCATAACTGCTTTCATCATTGGATTTGCTCTGCGTGATATCGGCGAAAACTTTCTGGCGGGTATCATTATGGCTTTTAAGCGCCCTTTCCGTGTGGGCGATTTTGTGGAAACCGGACTCACTAAAGGAACGGTACTGGCCCTGAATCTCCGTGATACCCAGCTCAAAACACCCGATGGCAAAGATGTATACGTTCCCAACGCCAACATCATCAAAAACCCCTTAATTAACTATACCATCGATGGCTTTTTGCAGTTTGATTTCATGGTTACACTTCCCGCCGGTATTGACAGGCAAATTGCCATGCAAGCCATAAAGAATGAGGTGGAAACCGTTGCGGGTGTATTGAAAAGAAGACGCAGAGCAGAAGCTTTTATTACTGCTATTGTACCCGGCAGGGTAGATATAAAAGTGAGCTACTGGGTAGATACTTTTAAAACCAGGGATACTTCTGAAAAAATACGTTCTGATGTGATTTTAAGGGTAGAAAAATTGCTTGAGTCATTCTCTCTACCCTGAGCCTGAAAAGAGCCAGGGGTTAAAAATAGTACCCTATATTTACATTGAACCGCAGGTTCCAGTCCATCTCTTTTACCGGCACAGGTTGCCCGGCTTTTTGGGGCAGGTAATATATACTTTGAGGATTGCTGCTGTAACGGTGTCCTGCCCCCAGTCCTTTCCCGAAATCATCTGTGAGCCAGGGTTGGTTTTTTCCCAGGGCAAAATCGATATAGGTAAATACATTGCCTGCAGTAAGCAGTAAACCCGGCACCAGCATGTGCGAATCTTCAAAATCATAGCTTACGCCACCCACCTCAATCTGTCCGTTTTTTTTCATCCACGCGTAGTTTACATAGGCCTGCACATTGCTTATGGGGCCCCATTTTACAGGTATGTTTCGTGCCAGTCCTGCGCTGATAATTTTAGCTACAGCCGCCACCCCATCTCCGTAATACGGATCGCCATAAGCACCCATTTGCACCCTGCTCATGCTGTTGCCTTCGTTGTCAAGGGCTTTGTAATGGTAGTCGGTAAATTGCAGCTTTAAGTTGTACATATTAAAATCCGAATCCAGATGTGCTGCCCATGCATGGCCGTAGCTGATGTTATCCAGTACTTCGTTATAAATACCTTTTAGCTGACCCGAAAGTCCCAGATAGGTTTGGGGCCATATTTCCTGTTTTACACGCAGGTTAAACATGTTTAACTCACGGATAGAGGAGGGGATGCCCTCGGGCGAAAGGCTGCCGTCTTCGTCGGGGATTATATTATAGGAATAGGTGCCAGGTCCCGGCCCGCCGAAGCTTGCACCGCCGTAAGCCGGTCCAGCCGGGGCCGATTGCCTGAAGTACGCGGCCATGATATTGAGTGTTTCAAAGGGGTCGTACGAAAACTTTAACCCCATATTATAATCATCTTCCAGGCCCAGGTAATAATTGGTAAGAAACCACCATGAATGCGAATTGTAGGTTAGGTTTCCGAAGGGTACCTGTGTTACGCCCAGCTGCATATTCAGTTTTTGGGAGAAGTTGTATCCCAGGTAGCCGTGATGAATAAAGTGGGTGTTGAAGGTAGGGTAGAAGCGGTATTCAAAATTCAGGCTTATATCGCTGTGGCGTGCACGTACATTAATCCTCCACGTATCAAAGGTTGCATAAGTGCTTGTGGCAGAGGTGGGCAGTTCATATTGCTGGCTAACCAGGTTAAACCGCAAGGCACCACCCAAATGCAGAAAATCTTCACTTTTGGGTTCGTCTGAGTAAGCCAGGGGATGAATTATTATACATGAAATGAAAAGGGCAAGACTTACAGAGATATTGGTATTTGCTTTTTTCATAAAATATAAGGTTGATACAATGTGCATGTGTGCTGTAACAGTCGGAGTTTTTTACTCGCTGTAAATGAATTTTTTAATCCATGTGAAATATAATATGAGTGGAAAAATATTGCATTGGCCTGCAAAATAATTACATTTGTTTTAAAAGATTGAGTGTTTTTCAAAGTTAATTGTATTCATCATTATACACAGTTCTATGGCGAAAAAAATACAAAATCACAGCTCTACGGTAAAGAACAGGTACTTTGAAGTTGACCCCTGGGTGTTCTGGCCATCAGCCGTACTTATTATTTTTTTTATTTCAGTAACGCTCTTGGTGGGAGAACCCATGGAGAGAATTTTCGCGACAATACAGGATAACATTTCTGAATATGGGGGTTGGTTTTTTGTGCTGGCCGTAAATTTGTTTCTGATTTTTTCACTGTCAATAGCATTCAGCAAATTTGGAAATATCCGGCTTGGAGGTCGAACAGCAAAGCCTGAGTTCAAAAAAGCGTCCTGGTTTGCCATGCTGTTCAGTGCCGGGATGGGTATTGGGATATTATTCTGGAGTGTGGGAGAGCCGGTTTTACATTATGTAAATCCACCATCCGGGCCCGGAGAAACCGTCGAAGCTGCCCGCAGCTCAATGCAGTTTACCTTTTTGCACTGGGGTTTGCATGCATGGGGTATCTATGCTTTGGTTGGCATGTCGCTGGCTTTTTTCACTTTTAACAAGAAACTTCCGCTCACCATCAGTTCTGTTTTTCATCCCTTAATCGGCGATGGAATTCACGGCAAACTGGGTAAATCGATCAACGTGTTGGCAGTAGTAGCTACACTTTTTGGTTTAGCTACTTCACTGGGGATGGGCGTGCAGCAGGTAAGTGCGGGCCTTAACCACCTGCTGGGCTGGTCGGATACCACCAATATGCAGGTACTTCTTATTGGTGTTATTACACTGGCCGCTACCGGCTCGGTAGTGGCAGGGCTGAGTCATGGGGTAAAACGTTTGAGTCAGCTCAACATAATTATTGGCGCTTTTTTTCTCTTGTTTATGCTTATCGTAGGGCCTTCCTTGTTTATCTTCAGCTCCTTTGTGCAAAATATCGGGGGGTATCTACAAAACTTTTTTGAGTTGAGTTTCTGGACAGAAACCTATACCCAGTCTGACTGGCAGAAAAGCTGGACAGTTTTTTACTGGGCATGGTGGATCAGCTGGTCGCCTTTTGTGGGAATGTTTATAGCCCGTATATCAAGAGGACGTACCATCCGTGAGTTCATTCTGGGGGTGCTTATTGTACCTACCATCCTTACCTTTCTATGGTTGTCGGCATTCGGGGGTTCGGCCATTTTCCTCGAGCTTAATGGTCTGGCGAATATTTCGGATGCTGTACAAAACAATGTTGCCACATCCTTGTATGTATTGCTGGATCAGTTTCCTATAGGAGCCTTTACTTCCGTGGTAGGAATCATCCTGGTGACCAGTTTCTTCATTACCTCTTCCGACTCCGGCTCGCTGGTAATTGACAGCCTTACAGCCGGAGGAAAGCTGGATGCTCCGGTGGCACAACGCGTATTCTGGGCCATGACTGAAGGAGGTATTGCTGCAGTGCTGCTCATTGGCGGAGGCCTGGGGGCTTTACAAACAGCTGCCATCACAACCGGCCTGCCATTTACCGTTATTTTGATTTTAATGACATACAGCTTTACAAAAGGGCTTTCGCAGGAGTATTACAAGCTGATGAGATACGATCTGGAGAAGGAGCGGAAGTCCTACCTGGATATCGTAACGGATGTTGTAAACAAAAGAGAGAAAAAATCATAAACCCGTTTCGCTATGTTTAAATTTGAAAATTTACTGTTTTGCCTGGACCTCACTGAAATGGATGAGTCTTTGATTAGGTATGCCAATTATGTTGTAGAAACCTTTAAACCTTCTTCTGTAACCTTTATTCATGTGGTAGATACTTACGAAATACCGGAAGAGATAGCCGGTACCATTACAGATAGCGACAGGCCTTTGAAAGACCTTCTGAAAGAGGAGGTCGATGAAAAAGTGCAGGAACATTACAAACACACCGATACATTAGAGCCCATAGTCGTTGTGGAGGAAGGCCTTACCGTCGAGAAGATTGTGAAGTATGCACGCAAGCACAAAACAGATTTGGCGATAATGGGTAAAAAGGTAGGCTACGTGGGAGAAGGAGGGGTTGTGAAGAAGATTATCGGTTTAATTCCTTCAGCAGTATTGCTTATCAGCGAAACTTCCCCCTATCGCTACTCTCGTATCATGGTGCGCACCAATTTTGCCAATCCTTCGGTAATAGCATTGCAGATGGCTAAATATTTACAGGGTGTAACAGGTGCCAGCATTGAGTTTCACAATGTATATAAGCTTCCTTATAATTATTTTCCGGAGCAGACTGCCCAGGCCGGCCAGAAGCTGAAGAAACAGCTGGAACCATATATGAATAAACAATACAGCAAGTTTGTGAAAAAGTATAAACTACCTGATGATATTCCCTTTGATTATACAGTAGATGTTAAAGGAGATGAAGCCCAGTCCTTGTACAACTATGCTGTCAGAAACCAGGTAGACCTGTTAATTACAGGTACAAGACTCAAATCGCAACTGGCCAATATTATCATGGACAGTACCTCAGAAAAACTGGCAGGAGTTGAAAAGAATGTACCTGTAATGATAGTTAAAGATGTGAAAGAGTTTGTAGGCTTTTTTAAAGCATTGTTTGACTAAAAAATATTAGGATTATGTATAGAAAACCATTGTATTGCCTGATTGCGGGGCTATTGTTGCTGTACACCTGTGGCTCTCCTCAGCCCGAAGCACAGAAAGGTCGTGAAATTCATATGGTATATACCGACTGGGCCGAAAGTGTGGCCATGACCCACCTGGCAAGTCACTTGCTGGAAAGAAACCTCGGGTATAAAGTTGTTTCCCGCTTAACTGATATTGAAAATGTGTTTGATGAGCTGGCTGCAGGAGAAGCTGATGTGTTTTTGGATGCCTGGTTGCCGGCAACTCATGCGGGTTTTATGGAACTGTATGAATACCGCTTGGAAGATCTGGGGCCAAACTATGAGCATGCTCGTACTGGCCTTGTTGTGCCCGCCTACATGGATATAAGCAGTATTGTTGAGCTAAGAGAGGTTTATGAGGGCCCCATAGCAGGGATTGATTCCAATGCAGGTATTATGCAAAATACACGCAGGGCCATAGAAATTTACAACCTGGATAATGAGCTGCTGGTGTTGTCCGATGCTGAAATGGCAAAAAAACTGGAGGATGCCATTCGTCGACGGGAAAGTATTGTAATTACAGGCTGGAAACCTCACTGGCTCTTCTACCGGTATGAGCTCAAATACCTGCACGACCCGGAAAATATTTATATGGCAACAGAAAATATCCATACCATCGGGCGCATTGGCTTTAGGGAAGCATATCCGGCTGCTGTAAAATTTTTTGAGAGAATGGTGCTTAGCGAAAAGCAAATGAATTCCTTGTTGTTCGAAATGCAGCTGCACGAAGATCCCTTGGTAGGTGTAAGAAACTGGGTGCGGGAAAACGAATTTATCGTGAATCAATGGACCAGAGGGCTGCGGGAAGAACGGGAGAAGATTATGTAAAGCTATCAGTACAATTTATGAGATTTAGCTTTACTGCTACGTCGTTGTCTTCTTTCGGTCGGAATGCGAAGACTCTCTCTAATTGATTTGAAATATAATATTTTATCAGTCATTAATGATAATACTACAAAAGCAGCCACAACGCGTTTAGTTGTGTCTGCTTTTGTAGTATCAGCCTGAAGATGTGATAGCTTTTAGAATAACAGAGAATCTATTGTTTCCGGATTTAATTTATTAAGCTTTGATTTTTAGTATAAT
>SLOR01000288.1 GCA_007132395.1 Bacteroidales bacterium | reverse complement strand
TGATTAATAGAAGCGGACATTTTGTGCAGTTTGAGTCTTACGAAGAATTTAACAAAAGGGTAATTGAGTTTTTGGGGCGATAGCCGAAACTCTCATATTGTGTTATTGAATAATCGGGGTTGTCTCAAAGCCTTATGTCTACTGGACGCTGAGCCTGTCGAAGCGGATATCTGATTGATATTCAACAATCGTTTCGATAGACTCAACAACCTGGACGGAGTTTTGAGGCATCCCCGTTTTTTTTATATCCTGCACTTTTATTTCAGCCTCCCTGCAGCCTCAGATTTGTTAATCCTGCATTACGGGCAGCCTGCACCGCATCACTGTATTCAGAACGTGTAATCCGCCTGTTGATTTCCGGGTACTTATCGGCTTTAAATACCGGGGTGTATTGCGACATTACATTTACATAAGTGTCTTTGGGCAGGTTGGAGCCAATCCATTGCATTACCTTTTCACTTCGGGCCACATTGTTGGGCATTACCAGGTGGCGTATCATCAGTCCTTTTGTTATAATGCCGCTGCTGTCGGCGTGGGCTATACCTACCTGCCGGTTCATTTCCAGTAATGCTTTTTGGGTAATTTCAGGATAGGTGATGGCACCGGGTGAGTACTTGTCGGCGGCTTGCGGGTCGGCATATTTGAAATCGGCCAGGTAAATGTCGATTACTCCATCCAGAAGCTGCAAAATATCCTCCTTTTCCCATCCGCATGTATTGTAAACCATGGGTAACCTCAAACCTTTTCCGGCAGCAATGTCAAGTGCTTTTAAAATGTGCGGTGCATAGTGAGTGGGGGTTACCACGTTTATGTTGTGGCAGCCAATGCGTTGCAGGGTAAGCATCATGTTGGCCAAATCTTCTATGCTTTGCCTGCGGCCCTGTCCCATCTGGCTGATATCGTAATTGATGCAAAACACACACAACAAGGAACAATTGGTGAAAAATACCGTGCCCGAACCATGGGTGCCTACCAGTTCATTTTCTTCCCCGAAGTGAGGAGCAAAAGAGGAGACTTCAAGGTTGGCATTGGCATTGCAATCCCCGCGTCTGCCACGAATACGGTTTGTGCCACAATCCCTGGGGCAAAGGGAGCACGCCCGCATCATATCCCACATTACATCGGCACGGGCCTTGAGGGTCCCGTCACGGTGAAGTTTCACGTACATGGGTTCGTAATTCAAGGGGGATAAGGAATTCATGGCAAATGTTTTTGAGTTGAGAATACCACCGGCAATGGGCAGCATACTGCCACTAATAACAACGCCTCCCAAAGTCTTTAGGAAATTCCGGCGGCTGTAAGGTTTTGAACATCGCATGGCTGAAGTTTTTGAGGTTGAAAGCAAAAACTAAAAATACAAAAATGCAGTGTAATGCTCAATACCTCCGTAGGCAGGCTATTAGCTGTAGTTTAAAATAATACTCTGAAATAGTAAAAATGTAATACCGGGAAAGGATATTGTGAGATAAAATATTGCTATTTATATGCAGTCTGATTACAAATTATTTGTGTTTTCCGGATTAAAGGGATTGGGAAGCGTTTTTTGCAAAAAGCGCCAGGCCTGATACATCATAGCTGCTACAGATTTCAGGGCAGGACCACGATTTTAGCGGCACTTCCCTCTGTATTTTGAATAATATATGTTCCCGGTTTTAAAGAATGCATGGGAATTTTTTCTACCTGCTTCAGCGACACAAGCTTTCGGCCTGAGAGGTCGTAAATCCGGATATCCTGTGCCTTGTCCAGCCATAATGCCTGATGCCTGGAAACCGGGTTCGGCCTGATGGTGAATCGCTTCTCCGGCAATCCGGCAGTCAGGTTTGTTGCCGTTGGATCAAAATTTCCTTCCAGGCTAAAATTGTTAAAGCTTACCCTGTGGCCATCGTCAGCAAAAGGATCCGTTGCGTTGAAACGTAAGCGAATTTTAAAATCCGGATTCCCGGCAGTGTTATCTGTGTCTGAAAAATCAAGGGTGAAAAGCATATATTCACTATTAAGCAATAATTCATCCTCTTGTATCTCGAAAGAAATCCAGTCAGGTTCCTGTGCACTAACAGAATATTCCACCATAAGAGATTCAGCAGCATACTCATCTTTGGCGGCAAACCGGAATAGTAAATCTTTATATTGCAAGGCCGGTAAGTGGAAAATCAACTGATTTTCGCCGGCATCACCGGCAAAGGGTTGTTTGATTTGTATGCCCCGCATTTCCTCCATGTTGTAAGGATGGTTATCGTTTCCTTCGGGCCTGTAGTTGATTTCCGTGGGTGCATTGCGTCTTTCCATGGATGCCTTGCGCCAGTAAGGGTGTTCGCTGTTGAAGGGGTATTCAATTAAGGCGGAGTGAAAATTCATGACCGCCCTTTCCGTGGTTGCCGAAAACCAGGAAGAAATTTCTTGTAAAGGCATATTGTTGGGGATGGCCGTATTGAAATACCAGAAATGTATCAGGCTGGTTTGTTCGTCAATTGTAAAATGGGCTTTGAGGCGGATGTCCTTTGTGGGATTTATACTTAGTATAGTTTCTGTGCTGTTGATATCTCCCGACCAGTGGCTGAATAAATAACCTCTTTCGGGAATTGCAATCAGTGTGATGGGGATATCGGGAAAGTAGGAGCCTTCCCATGGGAGTGGATTTGCCGATACGCCGGGAGTATCTGGGTGTATTGCTACTGTATTAACCTGAATGTAGCCTTGATCCGGTGCAGAAACATCCAGGTTTAATGTTACCGGAGTGGTAAGACCGAAAAAGTCCTTCAGGTGTAGCCACTGAAATCCCGGACGTTGGGTGACAAAGCTCTTCATTATATTAATATTATGATGCCATTCGTTCATGTTAGGTGGCCTTTTCCAGCGCAGGATATTTTCCGGCATTACAGATTCAATTTCTTCTGCCATCTCATCAATTACCCGGTTAACATAATCAGGTAAAAAAAGTGTATTGAGCAGATCCGAAAATCGGGTAACAAATTTTTCTGTAAACCCTTCGTTGAGTAGCATATTGCGGAACAAAAATGTTGACCATGGTGGGTTTCCCCAGAAATCGCTTGAAGGATCAGCGGCAAACTCCAGCGTGTTGTGTTGGGGCAAACCACCATACATCCCAAAGCCAAAATCCAGATCAAAGGCCATCCAGCGCCATCTTCCATCCAGGCCATAGGGGGCATCAGGGAGGAAGGAGTCGGTTCTTAACCTCCAGAAGTCAATGTTGTTGCCGGGCCAGTCGGTATTTGATACAAATATATTGGCAATCTGGTAGTCAATGTAATTATCGGTATCGATGCGGGTTTGGATATATTGATAGTGTTCTGCCTGGGCAAGGCTGTTTTCATCCATGAATAAAAGTGTTTCAAGGTAATGCTCCGCATCTCCCTCCTTTACGAAGACATCCCCTGAAAGGAGGTCAATATTGTCGGGATCTGCTCCGTAAACCCGTTCCAGGTAATGTTTGTCATATCTTTCCCTGATATTTTGCAGCCCCCAGAATTCCCCATTAATAAACAACAGGGCGGGGCGATAATCCTGGGTGTCGAAACGCAGGGGAGAAATTAACTTTTGCTGGGCTGCATCTCTGAACTTGGTATAGTAGTAGTCGTTTCCGGAGTTGCGCAGGATTAATCTTTTGTAACGGGTATGTTGTTGTTCAGGAAAGACGGAGTGCTCAAAATGTGAGTTGCCGTAACGGTTGCGGGCATAAAGCCGCAATGATTTTTGCGGAAAAGATCTTGACCAGCCACCGTGGGTGCGATATCCCATATTGGTATGCAATGAAGGCTCCGGCTGGTCAGGTTCAAATAAAACCAAATGACCAGGATACTCCCATTCGTTGCCTCTCCGGTGGTAGTTGCCGGGCCTTCCTCCGTTTGCAACAGCATTGGGATTGGCTTGTCGCCATTGGTCAAAATCAATACCGGGGTTATAAATGCCTGTGTCGTAATCAAACAGTGCAGCCGGGTTGGTGCTCAGGTTGAGTACGGTAAGGGGATAGCGTTCGCGTCCTTCTGGGTGTACAAAAAAAACGTGAGTAATTACCGGGCCCGGGATGCCCCCGTCACCTGTCACCCGCGCACGTATTACCGTACCCTTAAATACCGGATCCTTAGGAAAGTAATAGGGGTTGAACTCGAATGCGGAAGATATGTGAGTTATACTGTCACGGTCTTCCGATTTGTCGTAAACCGGAATGGAGGTTTCATAAATCATGGTCTGAAAAGATCCTATAAAAAGATCCCCCGGTGGATTGCCCGGATATTGTGGATAGCTTTTTTTGTACCGGAAGGTGGTGCCTCCAAGATTGTCTGCTTCGGGCTCCGAGCCATCCATGGTGTATAAAATCATGGCGTCAGAATCACCGGTTGAAATGGAAAGATCAAAAGGGGTTGTGTAAAAACCACTGCCATGAGAAAAAACGGGGGGCGACCAGATATGCCCAAAGGAGGGCGTATCGTTAGGCTGGCCGGGAGAGGGTTTGTCAAAATAAAACCATTGTTCTTCACCATCAGGTTTTCGCCCTCTGCTTATATCCGACGGAAGAGCTATTGGTGGCACATAATCAAGGACATCACCCAAGGGGGTGTTAAGTTGTAATTCCTCACCGGAGGAACTGACAGAAAAATTGGTATGCATTGGTTCCAGGGGATTAAAGCGGTTTTTCCCCGAGGCCCACACCAGCAGAAATTCTCCGGGTTCCAGAATGTAATCAGGAAACTTCCATTTAAAGGGATTTGTAGAATCGTCAGTTAAGCCGAAACCTTCCAGGTTGACAGGTGCAGCACCGTAATTATACAATTCTATCCAGTCTTCATAGTCACCATCCTCATCGGCAAGGGTAGAGGAATTGGAAGCCATAAACTCATTGATGACAAGGGTTTGCGCAAGGGCATTCTCCCCGATAAGGGAAAAGCAAATGATACAAACCAGCATTCGGAAAAACGGAGTAAAATAGTGGTGCATAGGATACAGTCTGAGATAATTCGGATAGCATTTACCCTAAAGTTAATCAATATAACATTGCTGCGGTGCATGCGTGCAGCAGGATGTAAAGATATTTTTCGCTCAGCGAATCATAATCTTTTTGCTGGAAACTCCCTTTGTGCTTTGCAGGCGAAGAATGTAAATGCCCGGGCTGAAAGTGTGGCTGAGCCTGTGAATTCCTTTTCCGCTGATACTTTCCGCATAAACGGTTTGTCCGGTTATGTTCATTACCACAACAGTAACAGGAGTATCGTCGGGCGTTTCAATATTCATCCCCTGGTTGTAGCTCCAAGCCGTAAAGCCTTCTTTTGCAGGGTGCTGTGTAGATAAGGCTGCTCCAATGGCAATATCGTCGAGCCTGATTTCGGTACGGGGGCCGCTGTCTCCACCGATGTGGTGGTATCGCCACAATAACTGAATGTAGGGTTGATTGAGCAGCTCTGCTGGTAGCTCGATACTTTCAAAATGTTGCGTATGTCCGTCGGCTGAGGCAATATATTCTGCCAGCTGGCTGTTGTGCATCAGGTTGTGAAAGTCGCCTTCCCATCCTGTGCGGTATTGCAGGCGAAGGGCATAAAGCCTGTTGTTACGTAGCACTGTACCTGCGAGGAAGTTTATCTTCAGGTTTTCCTGCCCGGTGGTATTCAAAGCTACCAGTGCACCGCCCAAATCACGATTGCGCCCGGTGTTGATAAATGATATGCCCTCATCGGCCAGTCCGTTGATGCGGGTGCGGCGTGTATTATTATAAGGCATGCCCAGCGTGGCCTCGTCATCGGCATGATAATCGTTATGCGGTATAAAATAAGGATAGACTAAGGGGGTGGTGAAGTCCGGGTCGGGTATGTCGGACTGTAAAAATATCATGTGGGGCGGATAGGTATATTCACTCTCGTTGGGGCTCCAGGCCAGAAATTGAAAGTCGCCCGATGCCATATCATAAGCAGCAGGGTAAACCAGAGCGCGGAACTGGTGACTTACCGGCGGATTATGACTATCGTCTGCAGTGACGGTAATCAAGGCATCGCCGGCCGCAAGGCCCAATAGAGTTAGCGTACTGCCGGTTAAAGAGGCTTCCACGAAGCCTGGGCGGTTGCTGCTTGCCGTAAAGGTGAGCGGATCATTGTCCGGATCGGAAAATACGTCATTGAGGGCGATGGTGATGGCTTGCCCGCCCGCGATAGTTTTCTGAAGCCCGGGCGGCTGAGAGATAAGGGGAGGATGGTTGATATCATCCAGGGGTATTCCCTCAAGGCTGAAGTTGTTAAAGGTAACACGATGTCCTAAATCCTCCGCCATGTCTTCTGCGCTGAAACGAATTCTGATTTTAAAGTAAGGGTTCTCGTTTGCTTCTTCAATATCTATGCCGGCATCGGAAAAATCGAGGGTGTAGAGTTGATAGGTATCTGATAAGGTAAAATCATTTTGTGTAATTCCCTCACTAACCCATAGGGGCTCTTCGTGAAGAGAGTAATCAATAATAAGAGTCTGTGCCGCCAATTCATCCACCGCGGCAAAACTAAAAACCACATCCCTGAACCCTGTTGTGGGCAGATGAAAAATCAAGGTGTTTTCGCCGGCATCGCCCCCGAACGGTTGTTTTATCTGGATGGCACGCATTAGGGTTGCATCGTAGGGTAATCCCTGGTTGGCCTCTGCCCTGTAATTGATGGGCGTGGGGTTGTTGCGTCTTTCCATGGATGCCTTGCGCCAAAGGGGATGCTCACTGTCAAAAGGATAGCCCTCCAGTGCAGAAATGTATTGTAGCAGGGATGCCTGGTCAGAAAGGTTGTAGGACGGTTCGATTTCTTCAAGGGGAGTGTTGTTGGGAATACTTTCCCCAAAATACCAGAAATAAACCAGTGATTGCTGAGCTTTGCCCGGAAGAGCAAAAAAGAAAAGCAAAAATAACAGCGGCAATATACGGATGAATATACGGGGGTACAGGTGTTGCATGAGATAGGGTTTTTAGTTTCTACAAATTTGCCGAAATTATTCCATAAAAACCAATGTTCTCCCTCACGAAGTCATCCATATACAAAAAACAGTAATGAGAGTTGTATTAGTTAAAATGTTTTATGAACAGCTTTTGGTTACCACGAGCAGAACGGGTTTTTGCTCAGCCAGGCATTATAATACTTTTTGTTGCCGGTAACCTCTTCATCCAGCCAGGCCGGAGGATTAAACTGCTCATCTTCTGCCTGTAGTTCAACTTCTGCCAGTACCAGTCCCTTGTTTTCTCCTTCAAACTCATCGACTTCAATGGTGTGATTTCCCCAGGGTACTTTATAGCGGTACTTTTCGATGCGTCCCGGCTCGCAAAGCCCCAGGAGCTCTTCGGCTTCTTTTAGGGGGATTTTTTTTTCCCACTCATAACGGCTTAATCCCGATTGTGAACTTTTTCCTTTTATGGTAAGAAAGCCTTCTTCGCCATAAATTCTAATTCTTACCGTACGTTCGGGCACTGAGCAAAGGTATGCCTGCACAATGCGTATTTTTTCCACGGCCTGGTTTTTATAGACTCCTTTCACCAGGAATTTTCTTTCAATTTCCATCATGTCCTTAAAGATTTTTGTTTATACAGGCAGGCGGAAAATATATAGCTTACGGCTCTCATCGCATACAATATAAATGCGCTCAGCGGTAATATCCACCACCACACCTTCTCCCTTGGGCACATCTGTGTAAAATAGTTTGTCAGGTTCTCCTTTGAGGTTACAGCGTGCCAGCAATTTGCTTTCATCGCTGAGAATCCAAAGGTGGTTGCCCTTTTCTGTATAATCCACGGAGGAATAGTCTAGGGCAAAGTTCAGGGGATATTCTTCCAGCAATTCAAAACGTGTGTTATACACATAAAGTCTTGAAGGGTTTTTCTCATTAACAATATAGAAGTGCTGTTTTTGCGGGTTATAGGCAATGCCCTCTGGGCCGTCGTTGGGGTTTTGCACGGGTATATCAAGCCAAAAGGTGTCCAGCGCATTGCCGTTGAGATCTATGCTGATAACTTTTTTCAGCCTTTCTTCCAACATATATATTGTTGCAGTTTCTTCTACAAATTCAATTCCTTCCAAATCATCGCCTCCGGCGTGGATAACCTGCTTTACAACGCCTCTTTTATCGATCAGGTAAATGTTGCCCGAATTGTCGCTGACGGTAAATAAATGATCTTCCATATGCGAACGGCTCAAACCGGAGGGGTCATCCACGGCCAGGGGATAGCTTGCAAGCAGCTCAAGTTCTTGGGATAAAAGGATTCCTTTTTCCGTTTTAACGCAGGAAGGAAGGAGGGGTGTGAAAAGCAAACTTAAAAACAATACTTGTGAAATAAGGCGTAATGACATTACTGCGGGTGTTAAAGAAATATTTCAGGGTTGTTGTATTTGCATGGTTGCGGTGCAGCAAATATATGAGATACCTCAAAAATACATAAATGGAATTGAAGTTATGGAAATATATTTTGTCGTAATAATTTTGCATTTTAATAAATAGATTATTATTTTTAAGCAATTATTTTCCAAAAACACAACCTTAAAATTATAACGATATGACCAAAATGAAAACCTCTTATATGGGGCTTGAGTTAAAAAACCCCTTGATTGTCGGAGCATGTAACCTAACACTGGATCCTGATGTTGCCAAAAGGATAGAAGATGCAGGGGCAGCAGCCATTGTTTTCAAATCGCTCTTCGAGGAGCAAATCAACCTTGAAAGTCTTCAGATGGAAGAGGATTTGCAGGAATATACAGAACGGCACGCGGAAATGATCAGTCTGTTTCCCAAGATGGAGCATGCAGGCCCACAGGAACACCTTGACAAACTGGCCAAAGTAAAAGCTTCCCTGGGCATCCCGGTAATAGGAAGTCTCAACTGTGTAAATCATTCCACATGGGTGCAGTACGCCAAAGAAATTGAAGGCACCGGGGCCGATGCTCTTGAACTGAATTTTTATGCCAACCCCAGGGATAAAAACCAAAGTGCCGAATCCATTGAAAAAGAGCAGCTGGAAATCCTGAAAGAGGTTAAGTCAAGTGTGAAAATCCCGGTAAGTGTGAAACTGAGTTCTTTCTATACCAATCCATTGCAGATTGTCAGTCAGATGGATAAAGCGGGTGTGGAAGGTTTCGTATTGTTTAACCGACTCTTCCAGCCTGATATTGATCCGGGCGAACAAAACATGTATTCTCCCTTTAACCTCTCGCAAGTAGGTGATTACAGGCTCCCGCTCAGATATGCCGG
>SLOR01000267.1 GCA_007132395.1 Bacteroidales bacterium | reverse complement strand
TTACTTCGTTGCGCAAAAGGGTATCTTTCCCCAGTGAATCCATCAGGGCATCATAGCTGTTGAGCCGATTCACTGTATAGCTGAGGTCGCGCAGGGTAATATTGCGGCTACCGGCAAAAACATAAGTATCAAACACCGTATTGAAAAAATTCATGTACTGTGTATTGTGATATAAAACCGGCCGGTTGAGCAAGTGCGTGCGCATCTGTTCGTGAAAATTCACAATATTGGCAGCACGGTAGTAGTAGGCAAACTTATAGTCGTAATAAGCCTGAAAATACTCATTATCCACTTCGGAGAAGGTAGAATCCATGCTGGCCTTGAATTCATCAAACAACCTCCTATTGCGCCCCACCCGTATGGCTGCAAAATTTTCCAGCAAAAAATCGTGAAACAAATCTTCAAACTGATCTATTTGATCATTAAGACCCGATGCATTATCATGCAAAGAAAAATTAAAATACCAGGGATTAAGATAAGGATTCCGACTATCGTCAAGGAGGTTAAAGTCCACTGCATCAAAAGCAAGGGAGTATGATTCTCCCGGCTCCACGAAAAAACCCATACGGGCATGATCAATCCTGAAAAAAACATACTGGGGCGAAAACCGGGAAAAACTCATGCTGAAGCGACCCTCTTCGTCAATTTTACTATTGGCAATTTCCATTTCCCGATAGGAAATCTGGTCGTTGTATTCCATGAGTCGTATTAGCTGTCCTTCTGCCCCGGGAAAATGACCTTCTATCTGGATGCGGAAGTCATTGGCATACAGACCTGAAAGCGGAAAAAAAACTAACAAAAAGGATATAAACTTCATAGGTTTTCCTTTCAAATAAAAAAATGATAAGCTATGCATGCAACGGAAAAATCTGCCAATTATTTTACCCTGTAAAGCAAGAAATAAAAGGCCTGCAGGGGCTTAATCGAAATCTATTCCATCAGGCACAAAAGGTGTCGGGTCACCTTTATGCCGGATAATATCCCTTACAATCGATGAATTTAATGCGGTATATTCGGGAGTCGTAAGCAGAAAAACGGTTTCAATACCAGGAAGCATATTCTTATTAATTTGACCTATACTACGCTCGAACTCAAAATCGGCAGAAGTACGAAGTCCTCTGAGAATATAGCCTACGTCATTTTGACGGCAGTAATCCACCGTGAGGCCGGAATAAGTGTCAACCACCACCTTGGATTCGTTTGCGAATACCTTCTCCAGCCATGCTTTCCTTTTTTCCACAGGAAAAAACCCTGGCTTTTCCGCATTGACACCAATAGCAACAATAATTTTGTCAAACAATGGCACAGCACGCCTGATAACAGACTCATGCCCGCGGGTAATGGGATCAAAGGAACCGGGGAATACGGCAATTCTTTCCATTTCGATATATTTTGTATGTGTTAATGTAGTTTAAAAATACATTATTAAGATGAAGAGGATTATTCCTTCATCCATTCAAACAATTCGTAGTGATCGGGGCTCATTCCTAGTTTTCTATACACCGAACGAGCTTTTACATTGGTTTTATCCACGTACAATCGTATGCCACGCAAGGAGGCATCTGCGCTCACCTCTTCCTGCAACTGCCTGTACATCTGAGCGAAAACTCCTTTACCCCTGTATTGCGGCAATACATAAACAGAGTGCATCCACAACACATTACCGTTGCGCCAGTCACTCCATTCGTATAAAACGAGAAGGGATGCAACCACCTCTTCTATATCAAGAGCCACGCGATAATACCCGGTGGCAGGATTTTCAAAAATATGATCAACGCCGTTGGAAACCGTATCCCTGTCCAGGGCAAGATTTTCTGTTTCAAGGGCCATTTTTAGCTGAAAATCCACGATTGCCTCAGCATGTTGTCCGGTAGCCTTAACAACTTCAAGCATCTGTATTTTCTTTTTGGAATATACTAAAGTGTACCTTGCCATACTTCCGGCTTTCCCTGAAGTATGGATGGGTACTAAAATGAATACGCTCTCCGTGCTCCAGCACCAGCCACCCACCTTCTTTCAGAATATCAGCCTTAAAAACAGCTTCGGGTATTTCCAGCATCCTTTGCATATCATAGGGAGGATCCACAAAAACAATATCAAATCGTGTTTTGCAAATTCCAAGGAAGTGGAAAATGTCGGCTTTAACAGCACGCAGATTTTCAAACTCCAGAGATTCGGCAGTTTTCCTAATAAACTGCACACAATTATTGTTGATATCTACTGCGATTACCTGTTTTGCATCCCTGGAAGAAAATTCATAGGAGATATTGCCTGTACCGGCACATAAGTCGAGTACATCAATTTCATTAATGTCAAAATGATTGTTAAGGATATTAAAAAGGGCTTCTTTGGCCATATCTGTAGTAGGCCTCACGGGAAGCTTTGAAGGAGCTATAATCTGTTTCCTCTGTTTTTTTCCGCCAATTATCCGCATGCATTAATGTTTAACAAGTTATAAAAATAATGATGGGGAATATCGTCAAAACTTACGCTGTATTTGTATAGATCGTTGCGCGGGCCAAAACTGAAGGTTTTAAAATACAGCCTTACTTTCCGGTAAAACTCTGTATCGATACCCACCTCTCCATATAGCATTACATCAAGATTCTCGGCCTGTAAGCCCAGCTGCTCGAGCACATAAAACAGGTAATAAAACAAATCATCCCAGGTTTGGTATCCAAAGGAATTGTAAAAACTGAGCATTTCCCCGTCAAACACAAGTATCTCAAAATGGTCTTTCTGTACATGTAAAACCAGCTGGGAACTCACCCTCCCATAACGAACCATATAAAGAATATTCTCAATAAGACAGGTAGAAGTATGCCTTACTCTGCAGCCCGGGAAAAGAAAATTGATTTTTTGATTTAGCACCTTTGGGAAAGGGTAAAGGGCATGGGCAGAAAGATTATTGAGTTTATCCACCCTCAGCTCGTATTCGTCCTGGGGGTAGGTGTTAAAGTCTACGTACTTTTTCTTTTGAGAGTGGGAAAACAATTCATCAGGCACCAGGGTCACCATAGGGTGATTAAATGCCAGGCTGATGCGCTGATAAGACCCGGTAAGGGCTTTGTTTTCCTTTACAAAAGTTTCCAGTGCATGGCTCAACACATGATAATCGCGTGTTTGCTCTGCAGTATCATAAGACTCCAGTGCCACATAACGGAAACGGTCGGTATCAAGGATACAATAAGAAAATCCACCGAGCGAAAGCTCGATGGATAAAAATTTCTTTCCCGGATCGTTTAACTCATTATAATCTACATCTTTGATGCAGTAGGTTGGCTGAACGATTTGGTGCATTATTGGCAGATTAATTACTCCCAGTTTCCGTCGGTAGATGCTTCAAACATGGAGCCTACACGCAAACCTCTTTCAATATCACGGGTGTAATATACTCTCCACCTGTAAACATCTTTCATATAGTCTGTTGGGCTTGCAACTGCTTCAAAAACGGGAAGTTTGGTTAAACCTCTTTCTATTTTACCGGCATCCATTTCAAATCTCTTGCCTCCGGTAAAAGGCACGTAAGGAAGCGAGTCTATGGAATAACGCGCTCTCTTGAGCAAACTGTCTTTGGCTTGAACCCAGATGGTATCACGTTGTACAAGACCCAGGCGCACGGCCTCTGATTCAGTAAGGGTATCGGGAACACTACCAATAGCGCGAATTACCGCAAGGGAGTCTTGCTTAAAAAAGTTAACCAGGGAGTCGAGGTCGCTGTTGAAAGATCCGTAGCGTGAACGGTGCGCAACCTGAACCTGACGAATGTCCTTTAGGCGCTGTACAATCATAGCTTCACGACGTGCTACTTCCTGATTGAACCGCACAGGTTCCATTATACTTTCATAAATAAAATAAATCAACACCAAAATTACTATGGCCAATGCAATCTGAATAATAGTTTTCATGTGTTTAATATTGTTTTAAAGTTCTCATGTTAGTTTCCCGTTATCGGGTTACACATGTGTGTGTATCTAAGTGCAGCAATGAAATTGCTTAATGTTTTGAACATGCAAATATTCAATTTTTTTTTCAAAACCACTAATTATTTCTCAAAAAACATTTCACAATCCGCATTTGCTGTAAAACCTTTGTTACGGGGCTATTGAAAAGCCCTGTCAAGGTGGTGGGTTCTGCGTGTAAGCTTCAAATCCTGCAACACAGAAGATTTTACCCTCAGGGTAAGGTTGTAGCTTTGTCTGAAACCAAAAGGAATCCAGTTGATAAGCAGCTCCCAGCAATGCAAATCGCGGTAAACATCAACAGAGGTATAGGTAATTTCTTTTTCCTGGAAATTGTAGCCACTGCTGAAGCCTATACGCCAATTGGGTGTAAGATTTATATCTCCCGAGAAATTTACATTTTGCATGTAGGTACGGGTCGTTTCCAGCGTGGGTCTTGCCACCTGTGAATTGTAGCTGAAAGAATAGGAAAACCGTAACGACCATGGCACACTGTAATCAATAACTCCTGGTGGAAGTGGCTCTGGTTCGTCACCATTACCATTGCCGGGCGTATCACCTGGACCACCAGCCATACCGCCCGTACCTTGCATGCCTCCACGCATCCCTTGCATACTACCTCCTGCACCACCCCCTGCACCACCACTAGGAGAGCTTTTACTGCTCAGGTTGTAATTAAAATTAAGGTTCCAGGTTGTGTTGCGCAACTGCAGCATTTTTCTTTCGGCATCCCACAAGAATACATTGATGGGTTGTCCCTGCTCGTTGGTGGCATAAGGAGACCAGGTGCTGCCGTAAGTTATGTCGAACTGACCAAAAAGGCGGGTTCTTCCGCTGATTCTTAAATCATTAAGATTCAGCGAATCCCTGGCCAAATCATAGGCTGTGGAAATGGTAAGATTGTCAATCAATGCTATTTTCCGTTCCCCGCTCACTGTATCTCTGCGGCTGCGCACTTTCATTTCAAGATTGTTGGAAACAGAAAAGTTTAGTGCTCCTGAGCGGCCTGCCGCTGGCACACCATAACGTGAGCCTTCAAAATGCGAATACCTCACAGCTTGCTCCCTGTTGGGGTCATAATAATGGCTGTAATACCCCCAGAAAGGATCGGCAAAATCGGGCCGCAACGAAAAACCCATGGTGGGTGATATTACATGACGCAGTGCCGATACCGGGCCTCTGCGAAACTGCATCATCCCATAAATACGTGTATTGAGGTTGGTACTGTAGCTGAAATCGCGCACCGAATAAAAACCTCCTACAGTGTCTGTAACCAATCTTCCGGGATGGGTTTCACCGGGGGGTACATACTCACCAGGTTCCAAATCCGATTCAAACCGACGCTCATATCGTTGAAAATACCACCGCTCATTATAATTCAGGCTGTTGCTCAGGTTAAAATGACGAAGCACCCTGAAACTATGACTCAGTGGAATAGCATGTTGTACCCCGTTTTTCATATTTGAAAACATCTCGCTGGTAAACATATCTTCCTCTGCTGCAGTAATCTGGTTGCTGGCATTCATGTTGTAATTCATGGTGATTTCCTCATACCACCTTAGGCTACCCTGTGGGTTTCTTCTCCTGAAAGGGTAAAAGCGAGACACACTGAATGCCACCTCGGGCAGGCTCAGGTCAACAGTTTCAGTAATGGTGTTCTGGCTGTGGCGGGCATTAACCGAAAGGTTATACCCTCCTGGCCAGTTGGCCGAATAGCTGATATTGGAGGAGAAGGTATTGGATAAATAATCCTGCCCCGTGGTAGGGTTAAAACGGTTGTAAGAGCTGCTTCCCGCATTAACATTGGCCCTGAAAACGCTATTAGGCCTGGCCTTGGGGTCCTGGCTGTGATTCCACTGAACACGAAAGTCCCGGTTGCGCTCATAGCCGGGTAAATCCCTTTCTCCTAAAATATTAATAGCATAATTGAGGTTGAGGCTCCCGGTGTATTTATACCTCTTGCGATAGTTGGAGCCTACCCGGGTTGCCCAGCTTCCCCTGGAATAAATATCACCTCTGATCGACAAATCAACATAATCGTTTATTCCTCAGTAAAATCCTCCGTTTTCAAGATAAAAACCACGGTTGGTGGCTTCACCATAGGAGGGAATCAGAATTCCCGAGGCCTGCCCCCTTTTGTTGGGGAAAAAACCGAAAGGTAAAAAAAGTGGTGTACGAACCCCTTCAATGGTGAGAAATGCAAGGCTGGAAATGATTTTATCGTTGGGGATAATCTTGGCCCTTTGAAAGCTGATGTGGAAGTGTGGCTCGGGATTATCGCAGGTGGTATATTTACCATGACTTACATGAATCTCCTTAGACTCCATAATTTTTACCACATCTCCGTGCATGTACCCGTCTGCTTCTTCCGTAAGTACCTGTATGGTTCGCCCTTTGCGCGTTTCAAAATTGTACCGGAGCTCGAGAGATTCAAAACTCTGGATTCCTTCAACAAAAACGGGATTGCCCTGTAACTGCCCTAATGTGTCAGGCATTCCGCTGGCAAAAAGCTCTTTCTTCCTGAAGTCAATTAAAATATAGGCTGCCGTGAGATGAATATCGCCATATTTCATGTCGGCATCGCCGTAAAGATGTACTATCTGGTTCTTAATATCAAAAGGGATGGAATCTTTGGCAGAGTATTCAACCCTTGTATCCAGCATAAAGCCTGCACCTGTTTGCCTTGGTTCTTCGACGTCAAGTGTATCGTTCAACTCTGGTTGTGGGGTATCAGGGGAATCAAAAGGAAGAAATTCATCCTCAGGGTCTGCCATCTGAAGAGGTTGGGGAACTTCAAGGGTATCGCCCACAGCAATAGCATAGGCGGGGGTTACATAAGTAACGGCCCCGGCAGTCTGCATGAGTCCGGCTAGGAAATAGCAAAGGATTATGGAGAAAAACTTAAATACTAAGTTTGTACGCAATTCTTTTAATATTATTTTTGCACAATACAAGAGCTTACCGGACGTATTATCCTTGTAAGGAAACTGCGCAAAACTATAAAAAAACGAGCAATTAATAAGTGAAACGTCAGATTATAATTTTTGGTATTTTTTCGCTGTTGCTATTTTTCTCGCACGCTTCTTTTGCCGACAGGCATGGTTTTGTGCGTAAAGTAGTAATTGATCCCGGTCATGGTGGACGTGACCCCGGAGCCCTTGGCTTGCAATCACAGGAAAAAGATATTGTGCTCAACATAGCTTTGAAACTTGGTGGCTATATAGAAGAAGCTTTTGATGATGTGGAAGTTATCTATACACGTACAACGGATGAGTTTGTGCATCTGCGTAAACGCACCCAGATAGCCAACGAAAACAAGGCCGACCTTTTCATATCCATTCACTGCAACGCAGCCCCCTCAAAGCGGGCTTACGGAACAGAAACTTTCGTTATGGGACTGCAGCGCAGCCAGCAAAACCTGGAGGTTGCCAAAAAGGAAAATGCGTCCATCCTTTATGAGGATGACTATATGGAAGCCTACGACGGCTATGACCCCAACTCTCCCGAAGCCAACATCATTTTTAGCATGTATCAGAATGCCTACCTGAATCAGAGCCTCAGTATGGCCTCACTGGTGCAAAATCAGTTTCGTGATCGGGCTGGCAGGCATGACAGGGGTGTGAAACAAGACGTTTTCCTGGTGCTCTATAATAATGCCATGCCCAGTGTTTTAGTTGAGGCCGGTTTTTTGAGCAATCCCCAGGAAGAAAAATACCTCATGTCAGAAATGGGCCAGGCACATATCGCATCAGCCATCTTCAGAGCATTCAGAGATTATAAAACAGAACAGGATAAGCTGGCAGCACTTCAGCTGGCCGGAACCTCTCGTGCAGCAGCAACCGCATTGGCAGATGCAAAGCAGGAAACAGCACAAAGACTGGCAGAACAGGTGGTAAAACCCTCTGCCAACAATGATCTGCCGGTAATCAGCTTCAGAGTTCAGATTGCCACCACATCCGTAGAAAAACCCATTGATGCCCCCGAGTTTAATAACCTGGACGGGGTGAGTTTTTATTTCCATGAAGGGCTCTACAAATACACCGTGGGCAATGAGCCTACCATGGAGGAGGCATCCCTGGTTCAACGCAAGCTGCAAAACCAGGGCTTTGCTGATGCATTTATCGTGGCTTTTAAAGACAATGAGCGAATTCCGGCCACAGAAGCTATTCGCCTGCAAAATCTAAGTGTTACTAATCCATAGAAAAATAGTTTTGAAAATAAGAAGAGAACACAAATTAGGTATACTGGCAGTTGCTGCCATATTTCTTTTTATCTGGGGCTTAAACTACCTGAAGGGAAGAGATATTTTCAGAAAACAAATTACCTTCTATGCCATATACGAAGATGTAACGGGACTGATTGAGTCCAATCCCGTATCCTTAAGTGGTGTAAATATCGGACAGGTAAATCGTATTCGCTTTATGCCTGATGGCAGCGGACGTATTTTAGTAGAAAATGTAATCAGCACTGAAGTACCCATCCCTGTTAACTCGGTTTCGGTGCTTACAGGCATGAGCCTTACAGGTTCCCGTGAAATTATTATCACCCTTGGGGATGCCCCGGAGTTTCTTCAAAGTGGCGACACATTGCAATCAGCACAGCAGAGCTCAATACAGGAAGAAGTCAGTCAAATGGTAGCCCCCATAAAACAAAGGGCCGAAGATCTTTTTGTGCAGGTAGACTCCGTGTTGATTATCTTTCAGGCTATTTTCTCACCACAAACCCGAGATAATATCGTGGTAAGTTTTGAAAGTATTCAGCACACCCTTGAAAACCTGGAAAAAACTACCAATACCCTTGATAAAACCATTAATCAGGAAACCACCCGCATTGCACAGATAATGGCCAATGCCGAATCCATCAGCACCAACCTGAAAGATAATAATGAGTTGCTCAGCAATATCATTCAGAATTTTTCTTCCATCTCCGACAGTATCGCCGGGGCCAACCTGAAAGAAACCCTCAGGCATACCGAAGAAAGCCTGGCCAGCTTTAACCAGGTGATGGACAAAATAAATAAAGGTGAAGGTTCCATGGGCTTGCTTGTGAATGACGACAAACTCTATCATAACATGGAAGCTACTTCGAAACAACTGGAGCTCCTGCTGGAAGACATCCGCAATAATCCCGGCAGTTACATCAATATATCTGTTTTTGGCGGCAGAAGGTAGCTGTCAAAGCCTGCTTAGACTGGTTATATTTCAAAATACAGACTAGAACTTTAACCTGGTTTTGGCAACTCCGAAATCAGGTTTTTTTATTAAAAAAAGGTTTTAACTT
>SLOR01000046.1 GCA_007132395.1 Bacteroidales bacterium | reverse complement strand
GTGAATGATAAGGCATGCTTCGCGGCAGAGGTGGGGCTTACCGGTGAAATACGTCCTGTTACCCGCATTGAGCAACGAATTTCGGAAGCGCAAAAGCTGGGGTTTGAGGAAATATTCGTTTCGAAATACAGCCTGAAAGGATTGGATGTATCCAAATACTCTATTAAAGTGCATCCCGTGTCGCGGGTGGACGAAGTTTTCTCGCTTTTGTTCGGGTAGGAGGTTGAACAACCCATTCTGCAATTACCCAAGCAGATTTTCCAGGGCCTGTTTCACTTGGGGATACTGAAAAATAAAACCTTCCTTTTCAAGGTTGGCCGGAAGTACCGTTTGGCCTTCCAGAATCACCACGGCTCCCTCTCCGTAAAGTAGTTTCAAAACAAAAGCAGGCACTGTAAAGAGATTAGGTCTCTTAAGAGCACGTGCCAGCTGTCGAGAAAATTCAGCATTGGAAACAGGAAAGGGTGAACAAAAGTTGAAAACCCGTCGTTCGGGTTTGTCTTGCATAAGCTTGTGCAGGGCATCCATGTAATCCGCTATATGTATCCACGACAATACCTGCTGCCCGTTACCGATTTTACCCCCGACGAATAGCTTAAAGGGTAAAGCCATTTGTGGAAGGGCTCCCCCGTTTTTTCCCAGTACCACCCCGGTGCGTATAATATAGGTTTTGCTGATGGATTGTGCTTTCATGGCTTGCTCCTCCCATGCCAGGCAAAGGCTTGACAGGAAGTCATCACCGTGCAGGGTACCCGATTCAGTATGCCTACCCCTGCCGGTATAAACATTAACCCCTGATGCAGAGATGAAAACTTCCGGAGGAGCTTTGCACAGGGCTAGCGCTTCCTGCAGCAGCCGGGTAGTTTCTACCCTGCTGTCCCATAATTCCTGACGGTATTTTTGGGTCCAGCGCTTAATGATAGGTGCCCCGGCAAGATTAATTAGTACGTCATATCCGCTTATGAGCTCTGCCAGGTGTTGGACTCCCCGGGCATAATCGCCTCTTCCGATTCCTGTAACCGTATAGTTCTTAGCACTGAAGTATCGTTTTAGCTCTGTTCCCACAAAACCTGTAAGTCCTGTAATAATTATTTTCATCTTTGTTTTTTTATATACGGTACTGGCAGAGAGAATTTTTTAGCTGTTCTGTCGTTCAAAAACATATAAAAAACAATCCATGTTCTGTTTTGTTTGGAGTATTGACAAAGAGCGGAATTAATAAAAGGTAAAATTATTTCTCTGCTTGTGTAACGTAATCTTTGTTCTGTGCGTCCGATTACTTTTAGTTATATCTACCATTGGTAATCTATTAAAGTAATATTCACAACAATTCATTCTTTATGCATAAATTCACCATTTATAGCTTTTTTGCTTTTTTGTTATTATTTTCATTTTTCATAAATACCGCCCGGGCGCAGCAAAACCGCGTATGGACGCTGGAAGAGTGCATTGAGCACGCCTGGGAAAACAATCTGCACCTGCAGCAGCAAAAGCTGACCCTGGGTATTGCAAGAGAAAACCTTTCCCAAAGCCGGGCCAATTTGTTTCCCTCGCTTAATGCCAGTGCTTCTCATGCCTATAACTTCGGTCGTCGGGTAGACCCGTTTACCAATGAGTTTTCCACCGAAAGCATACAATCCAACAATTTCAGTTTAAGCACGGCAGTAAATATTTTCAACGGGTTTCAGTTGCAAAACGCCATAAAACAAAACGCCATTGAACTTGAGGCAACACGTTTTGATTTAGATAAAACCTACAATGATATTGCACTTATGGTGGCTTCTGCTTATTTGCAGGTACTATTTGCCGGCGAGCTGGTAGAAAATGCCGTCAATCAACTGGAAATAAGTCGCCTGCAGGTAGAGCGCACAGCCAGGCTGGTTGAGGCCGGTACATTGCCCCGCGGTGCATTGCTAACTATCCAGGCACAAATGGCAACAGAAGAGCTTCAATTGGTAAATGCACAAAACCAACTGGACCTATCTTACCTGAACCTGAGCCAACTATTGTTTTTACCTCCCGAAGAAGAATTTGTGATTGCATCTCCCGATATTGATCTGGAGCCGGAAGAAGAGCCCGGGCAAAGCCCGATGCAGGTTTTTCAAACTGCCGCACAGCAGCAACCCGAAGTGAAATCTGCGGAATTGCGTATTGTCAGCGCTGAAAGAGGTCTTGACATTGCCAGAGGAGGCCGTTACCCCATGCTAAGCCTCAGGGGTGCCCTGGGAACAGGTTATTCCGAAGCAAGCATAGAACCCGTTGGCTCGACCGTGGTGGGAGTGGAACCTATTGCCGTTACGGCATCGGGAGAAGACGTGTTTGTGCCGGTGTTTGCATACGATACACGAATAAAACCCTTCCGCAACCAGGTAGAAGATAACTTTAACCAAAGCGTGGGCTTGTATCTTACCATTCCCATCTTCAATAATTATCAGACCCGTTCGGCCATCAGTCGTTCCCGCATAAACCTCGACAATGCGCGGCTGCAAAACCAGATTGTTCGCGAGCAGCTTTTTCAGACTATTCAACAGGCTCATGCCGATGCTACCGCGGCACTGAAAAGATATACCGCAACGGATAAAAACGTGGAAGCGCTGGAGGAATCTTTTCGCTATTCCGAACAGCGATTCAATGTGGGCATGATGAATTCGGTGGAATATAACGATGCCAAAAACCGACTTGCAGCCGCCCAATCAGAAATGCTACAGGCTAAATATGAGTATTTGTTCAGGATGAAGATTCTTGATTTTTATATGGGTAATCCCTTGAGTTTATAAACAAACAAAAAGAAAGAAAAGAAGAATATGAAGCGCAGCAAAGTTTTAAAAATTGCACTCCTTGTTTTAGGGGTATTGCTCTTATTTATAATCATAGGCAGAAATGCCGGATGGATAGGCCATACCGCCGGTATGCGGGTAACAGTAGAGGCTGCAGAAAAAAGAGATATCGTGGAAACGGTAACCGCCAGTGGCAAGGTGCAGCCCGTTGTGGAGGTGAAAATAAGTCCTGATGTGTCCGGCGAAATTGTAGAGATACTTGTAAAGGAGGGTGATTTTGTGGAAAGAGGGCAGCTGTTGGTTCGCATTAACCCAGAGTTATATATTTCCGCTCTCGACAGGGTGGAGGCCGCACTCAATACCAGCCGTGCCAACCTTGCCAATGCCAGAGCCCGCAAAGCACAGGCAGAAGCCCAGTTTATTAATGCCACTGCCAGCTTTGAGAGAAATGAAAGGCTTATTAAACAGGATGCTATCTCCGAATCTGAATTTGATTCGGCCAGGGCACAATTTCTTGTGGCCCAGGCAGAAGTAGAAGCAGCAGAGCAAAGCGTAATAGCTGCCAATTTTCAGGTAAAAAGTGCTGAGGCCGCGCTACGTGAATCGCGTGAAAACCTTGATAAAACCAACATCTTCAGCCCCATGAACGGCACCATCTCCCGGCTGGATGCCGAACTGGGCGAGCGCGTGGTAGGTACATCGCAATTTGCCGGAACCGAAATCCTTCGTATTGCCAACCTCAATGAGATGGAATTGCTGGTGGAAGTTAACGAAAATGATATTATTCGTGTAAATGAAGGCGACACCGCAAAAATTGAAATTGATGCATGGATTAATGAGAAGTTCACAGGTGTGGTAACTTCCATTGCCAATTCTGCTTTAACACAGGCTCTTAGCGTGGATCAGGTAACCAACTTCGAAGTAAAGATCAGAATATTGCCCGATTCGTACAAGCAACTTTTGCGCGAAGACAGGCCTCACCTTTCACCATTTCGCCCCGGAATGTCGGCATCGGCCGATATCCAAACGCAGCGCGCGCTATCGGCCGTCTCTGTTCCCATTCAGGCTGTTACCACTCGCGATGGAAGCTCCGCTGATGAAGACAAGGACGGTGAGGTTAAAGAGAGGGAAGAAAATTTGCCCGCAATGCGCGAATACGTTTTCGTATATAAGGAGGGTAAAGTAGAGCTGCGCAGGGTTCAGTCAGGGATTCAGGATAGTTATTTTATCCAGATAAAAGAAGGGCTTGAAGAGGGTGAAAGCATTGTTACGGGTCCTTTCAGGGCAGTATCCCGTGAGTTGAAAGATGGAGATCCGGTAACCTCCGTTAATCGCACCGAGCTCTTCACTGAGTAGCACCTGGGGGCTGCCCCCTGAAAAAATACTTCCGACAACAACCTGATTAAATCGTCTGAGTTTTTGCTATTCATGCAGGCAGAACTCCTGTGAGATATAAACTTTCTCAGGAGTTACTGCCCTTAACTGTTATAAGATAATTTATCTATTCCCTGCACCAGATTTGCCCCGAAGTTGTAATTTTGCAAAACAATTTCAAATAACGGATTTCATGAGTCATATTTTATTTATAGAAACTGCAACACGTGTTTGCTCGGTGGGCATTGCCAATAAGGAAGGAATGCTTTCCATGAAGGAGGACAAAAGCATGCAGTATTCCCATTCTTCATTGCTTACATCATTTATCGAAGAAACCATGCAAACGGCCGGGCTTGGCATGAGCGCCCTTGATGGTGTGGTGGTAAGTATGGGGCCCGGCTCCTATACCGGTTTGCGTATCGGGGTTTCTGCAGCCAAAGGGTTGTGTTATGCCCTGGATATTCCGCTCATAGCCATTAACACGCTGGAGTCATTGGCCAATACGGCAAATACTGTTTTGGATGGAGTAGATTATTTTGTGCCCATGATTGATGCACGGCGCATGGAAGTTTACAGCGCCATTTTCGACAGCAACCTGCACCAGGTGCGCGAAACCATGGCAGAAATTATTGATGAAAATTCTTTTGCTGAGGTACTGGAAAAAGGGCGTGTAGCCTTTTTTGGTGATGGGGCAGATAAATGCAAAGCCACCCTCAACCACCCCAATGCATTGTTTTTTGACGATATCGTCCCTTCTGTCACGGGTATGCTGCAACCCGCGTGGCAGAAGCTAAGCAGAAAACAGTTTGAAAATCTGGCCTACTTCGAGCCTTACTATCTGAAAGACTTTGTGGCAGGAAAACCAAAAGTTAAAGGATTGCATTAGGGCTGAAAATTCAATTATATTTGTACCACACACCCGGTAAAAGCCATGCAATGCTGACAAGAATCCCCGACTTTCTGAAAAACAAATACGTACTTGTGCTCATAGCAGCACTGGTGTGGTTTATGTTTTTCGACAAAAACAATCTCATCCAGCAATACCGGCTTACCAGGAAATTAAAAGAGTTTCACCTGGAAAAAGAATACTTCCTGCAGGAAATTGCCCGCGACAGCATCGACCTTCAAAAGCTAAAGAACGACCCCCGCGAGCTGGAACGCTATGCCCGGGAAAAGTACCTGATGAAAAAGCAAAACGAAGATATTTATATCATCATGGACTAAACAGAATTCCTTTTCTGTTTTAAAGGTTTTTATGCCGGGTCCACATTGATTTTCACCCTTACCGCTTTCCATTTGGGGTTGAGGGAAAAGGCATCCAGAATTCCTTTCAGTTTATCTTTTCTTTGTAAAAAGCCGCTTTTGCGCTCCAGCTTCACGATAATGTTTTTGAGGTATTGCGCCTTTATGCGTGCTACCATTGGGTACTCGGGCCCAAGGACCAGCTTTTCGGAGAATTGCCTTCGGATTTGATCGGCAAGAACGTTCGAGGCCGTATTTACCGTAGCGGGATCATGGTGCATCATGGTGATGGTTACCAGCCGGTAAAAGGGCGGGTAAAAGAAGTTGCGCCGCTCGAGGATTTGGTTTTTGTACATCTCCCCGTAATTGTTGTCAATCACCTGCCGGATTACGGCATGCCAGGGGTCGAAGGCCTGGATAATAACTTTGCCGCGGTCGTTTTTTCTCCCCGCCCGACCGCTTACCTGTGCCATCATTTGAAAAGCCCGCTCATGTGCCCTGAAGTCGGGGAAACTTAGCATGGCATCGGCACTGAGAATTCCCACCACCGAAACATTTTCGAAATCCAGCCCCTTGCTCACCATCTGTGTGCCGATAAGGATGTCGATACGTTTCTCTTCAAAATCATGTATGATATTCTGATAGGCATTTTTGGCACGTGTGGTATCAAGGTCCATGCGTTTTACGGAAGCATCGGGAAAGAGCAGGGGGAGCTCTTCTTCAATTTTTTCGGTGCCGAAACCCTTGAGTGCAATGCCGTGCGAACCGCATTCGGGGCACTGATTATGCGGGGTGATAGAATAGCCACAATAGTGACATTTCAGCTTGTTGATTTGCTTATGATACACCAGGCTCACGTCGCACTGCGTACAATGGGGAATATAATTGCACTGATCGCACTCCATGCGGTGCGAAAAGCCCCGCCTGTTCTGAAAAAGAATTACCTGCTTCTGGTTTTCCAGGGCTTCTTCAATATGTTTATACAATAAGGGAGAAAGGTGCGACTTCATTTTCTTCTCCCGGGTGTCTTTCTTGATGTCGGCCACCAGAATTTCGGGCAACTGCATGCCCCCGTGGCGTTTGTTGAGCTCTACCAGGCCGTACTTGCCAGACCTGGCGTTAAAGTAAGACTCCACGGAAGGGGTGGCCGAGCCCAGCAATACTTTTGAGCCAAAGGCATTGGCCAGCCAGATAGCTGCATCGCGCGCATGGTAGCGGGGCGCGGGATCATGCTGCTTAAATGAGGTTTCGTGCTCTTCGTCAATAATTACAAGCCCAAGGTTGCTGAAGGGGAGAAACAAAGCTGAGCGTGGCCCCACCACCAGCTGGTATTGTATGGTGCTGTTGATAGATTCAATGCCACCCAGTGCCAGATTGTTCCATACCTCGGTGCGCTCCATTTCGTTGAAACGTGAGTGGTACACCCCGGCCCTATCTCCAAAGTGCGCCTGTATGCGCCTTGTAATCTGGGTTGTTAATGCAATCTCCGGCAAAAGGTACAATACCTGCTGGCCCCTCTCCAGGGCCTCACGTATGAGCTGGATGTAAACTTCTGTTTTGCCGCTGGAGGTAACACCATGCAGCAGCACACATTCTTTATCCTTCCATGCTGTACGGATTTCTTCCAGCGCCTTTTCCTGATGCTCATTAAAAATGATGGGTTCACTGTCTCCTTTCAGATGGTCAAAGCGGCTTACCGTGTTTTTATATGCCTCAAAAACGCCCTTTTTTACCAGGGCATCAATGGCAGGGGGTGCATTTTTTACCGATGCACTGATTTCCTTTGCCGGCACCTCCCTGGGCTCCGAAATGTAACGGCGCGATTGCTTTATGAAGCTCATCAGCACTTCCAGCTGCTTGGGAGCCCTTTTTTCTGCTTCATCAAAAGCCTCTTTCAACTTTTGCTCGCTGTCGTATTGAGGACTGAGTCTAATGAATTTCTCCAGCTTTTGTCTGTAGGGATTTTCCAGTTCCTCCTTCAGCAAAACCAGCTTTTTATCCATGAGGTTGCCTATGAGGGGAAAAACCTTCTGCAACCCGGTAATCTTGCTTACTTCACTTACGGAAAGAGTTTTCTGTATTTCCAGGGCTTCGGCAATGAGGTATTCCTTCTCGTTGAGGTTGTGATAATCCTGGGCAAAATCGGGATTGAGTGTTATGCGTGTTTCGCTGGCCAGCTTCAATGCCGGGGGTAGAGCCGTATTCATCACTTCGCCGGGGGTGGCCATATAGTAATCAGCTATCCACTCCCAGAACTCAAACTGCCGGGGAAAAACAATGGGTGCTTCATCCAGCACCGATAAGATATACTTTGCCTGGAATTTTTGCGGGGGAGTATGATGTACTCTGCGTACCAGTCCGGAATAAATTTTCCTTGCCCCGAAAGGAACCACTACCCTGATGCCTTCCTGCATCTTCCCGTTCAATTCGGCCGGCACCCGGTAGGTGAAATAGCCAGGAAGAGGCAGCGGGAGCAGTATATCGGCAAAGAGGGTTTGTGGGGTCATAGGATGCAAGCGGAGTTTTTACAGACAGGTAAAATTAGAGAATTAAAACCACAAAAAAAAAGCTGCAACCTGATACAAGCTGCAGCTTTTACATATAAAGAGAGATATTAACTTCTTAGTCGCCCAGGCAGATGCCTACACCCCTTGCCGTTTTTACAAGGTCAGAAGCGGGGTCTACAAAATTGTAGTGAGCAATGGCTTCTTTAAAAGGAACCGAGACAATATTGGGATGACGGTAAGCTACCATCTCGCCAAACTTGCCCTCCAGTACCATTTCGAAAGCTCTTACACCAAACTGAGTTGCCAGCACACGGTCGTAGGCAATGGGTGTACCTCCGCGCTGCAGGTGGCCCAAAACGGTTTCGCGCATGTCGGCTTCCAGGCCTCCTTCTTTAAGTTCGCGCATTACTTTGGTAGCTACACCGCCCAGGCGTACATTTTTGTATCCTGTTTCGGTGCTTTCTTCGTAGTACATATCCCCGTCTTTGGGTTTGGCACCTTCTGCCACAACGATAATGGCAAAACCACGTCCCTTGGTAAAGCGTTGATAAATTCTTTCCACCACCTTGGGAATGTCATAAGGAATTTCGGGGATGAGGCAAACGTGTGCACCTCCTGCTACTGCCGAATGCAGTGCAATCCATCCCGCATAACGACCCATCACTTCCAGGATAAGTACCCTGTTGTGGCTGTCGGCCGTGGTAACCAGCTTGTCAACGGCAGTGGTTGCTTCCTGTACCGCAGTTTGGAAACCGAAAGTAAAGTCGGTGGCCGAAAGGTCATTGTCGATGGTTTTGGGAACCCCAATGATGTTCAATCCTTTTTCGTAAAGACGTTGTGAGATAGACTGTGAGCCATCGCCCCCTATGTTTATAACTGCGTCAACACCAAGGTATTGCAGGCGGCGCAGCATCTCGTCGGAACGGTCGGCACTGCCCCAGCTTCCATCCTGGTTTTTAATGGGCCATGCAAAGGGGCCTCCTTTGTTGGTAGTACCTATAATAGTGCCTCCGCGAATGTGGATGCCGCCTACTTTTTTATCGTCAAGCACAACGATTTCATTGGGTTCGTTGAGAATACCGTCAAAGGCATTGATGCTTCCTATTACTTCCCAGTTTTTCTCCTGCGATGCCCTCAGGGTGATAGCCCTGATTACCGCGTTCAGGCCGGGGCAATCTCCACCACCGGTGGCAATTAAAACTCTTTTCTTCATCGTAATTGTTTTTTAAACTCAACAAAAAAGCAAAATCATCCAGTTTTGGTCTGGTAAGATTTTGCCGGTCATATCTCGTTCGTTATATAAAAATCCCTGTGAGGGGAATTATTTGCCGGAATCTGAAATTAATTTTTAAGTACTCGTGGGGGGGTATGCTTTCC
>SLOR01000108.1 GCA_007132395.1 Bacteroidales bacterium | reverse complement strand
GAGCTGGAAGTGTTTGTTACCAATAATATTGAAGAAAATTACAACTGCCTGATGGCAGAAGGTGAGTGCAATGTAATCGCCATGGACCTTACGGTAACCCGTAGCCGGCGCGATTTACTTTCCTTTACCGAGCCTCACAGCCAGACCCGGCAGGTGCTGGTGCAACGCCGTCCCGAAAACTGGTACAACATGCGTTCATCAGAGGTTGAGGACTACCTGATTCGCAGCCAGCTGGACCTGGCCGGGAAAACCATACATGTGCAGAAGAATTCTTCGCACCTGGTAAGGTTGCATAACCTTATGGAGGAGATTGGTGATACCATATATATTGTAGAGGTTGAGCAGGAAACGGAACAGCTTATTGAAAGGCTCGCCAATGGCGAAATTGAACTTACCGTTAGCGACGAACATGTGGCCCATGTAAACCAGAATTACTATGCCAACATTGATGCACAAACGCCCTTGAGTTTTGCTCAAAACCTTTCCTGGGCCGTGCGCCATGACACTCCCTTGCTCAAAGAAGCGCTTGATGAATGGATGCGTGAGTTTAAACAAACCCGGCAGCATGCCAATCTTTACAACAAGTATTTCCATAATCCCCGCAGCTCCTACATGGCACGCAGCCAGTATCATTCATTGGGTGGTGGGCGTATCTCCATTTACGACGACCACTTCAAGCGGTTTGCCAATATCGTTGGCTGGGACTGGAGGTTGATTGCTTCCCTGGCATTTCAGGAATCGCGCTTCAACAATGAAGCCGTATCCTGGGCAGGTGCTTTTGGAATTATGCAACTTATGCCCAATACCGCTGCTATGTATAATGTAACACAAACCTCTTCGGCGGTAGAAAATATAGTGGCAGGAATCAAGTACCTTGACTGGATAGATCGCAGGCTCAGAGATATTATTGAAGATGATGTGGAAAGGATAAAATTTGTGCTGGCCTCTTATAATGTGGGGCTGGGGCATGTACTTGATGCACGTCGCCTGGCTGATAAGTATGGCAAAGACCCCAACGTGTGGAAAGATAATGTGGATTATTTTGTGTTAAATAAATCCAAGCCAAAGTATTATCTGGATCCGGTGGTTCAGCACGGATATGCCAGGGGCTCCGAACCTTTTCACTACGTAACAGAAATTCTGGAAAGATTTGAACACTATAAAAATGCGCTGGATAGTTAGCGTTGATTAATATATTGTTTTTGATTTATTGGTTGATTAGTTTTGAATGAAAACAGGAGCCGGACCCAAGTGCCGGCTCCTGTTTTTTTGTGCCCTTTAGTGTGCTTCCAGCCAATTGTTGCCTGTATTCATGTCGATTACAAGATCCACGTCAAGGTTCATGGCATTTTTCATTTTGTCTGCAACAATTTTTTTCATGGCATCCAGTTCTTCGCTTATCACGTCAAAAACCAATTCATCATGCACCTGCAAAATCATACGGGATTGCAGTTTTTGTTTTTGCATTTCCTTATAAATGCTAATCATAGCCAGCTTAATCATGTCGGCTGCAGAGCCCTGTATGGGTGAGTTGATGGCGTTGCGTTCAGCATATCCCCTCACGGCACCATTGGAGCTGTTGATATCGTTGATATATCTGCGCCTTCCCATTATGGTTTCCACATAGCCTTTTTCGCGGGCAAAGGCAATGGTGTCGTCCATATACTTTTTGATACCGGGGTACATGGCGAAATAATTTTCGATGATCTCCGCAGCTTCTCCCCTCGGAATGTTCATCCTTTCCGACAGGCCAAAGGCCGAAATGCCATATACAATACCAAAGTTTACCGTTTTTGCCTTGCGGCGCATTTCCTTATCCACTTCATCCAGTGTTACCCCGAATACTTTAGAAGCAGTAGCCGTATGGATATCAATGTTATTTTTAAAAGCATCTATCATGGCCTGATCCTTACTCAGGGAGGCGATAATGCGCAACTCAATCTGGGAATAGTCGGCAGCCAGCAGAATATGGTTTTCATCGCCGGGTACAAAGGCTTTCCTGATTTCACGTCCCTGCTCTGTACGGATAGGAATGTTCTGCAGGTTGGGATTGTTGGAAGATAGCCTTCCGGTGGCCGCCACCGTTTGGTTAAAGGAGGCATGAAGGCGTCGGGTTCTTTCGTTGATAAGCTTGGGGAATGCATCCACGTAGGTGGATTTTAGTTTGGTGAGCGATCGATAGTCCAGAATTTTCTGAACGATTGTGTGTTTCTCCACAAGTTTAGACAGCACATCCTCACCGGTGCTGTATTGTTTTGTTTTGGTCTTTTTGGCCTTGCTTACAATTTTTAATTTGTCAAAAAGTATCTCCCCCAACTGCTTGGGTGAGCCGATATTGAATTTTGTGTCGGCAAGCTCATATATTTCCTTCTCAATGATTTCAATGTATCCCTGCAGTTTTTGAGAATAGTCTGCCAGGGTATCAGTGTCAATTTTCACCCCTGCGTTTTCCATATCGGCCAGTACCTGTACCAGTGGGGCTTCCATATCTTCAAAGAGTGAAATGAGGTTTTGCTCTCTGAGCATAGGTTCAAAAACCTCTCTGAGTTGCTGGGTAACGTGGGCATCTTCGCAGGCATAGGCTGTTTGTGTTTCCAGTGGGACCTGTCGCATGCTTTTCTGGTTTTTCCCTTTTTTGCCAATAAGCGCCTCGATGCTCAGCGGTGTATAATTGAGGTAGGTTTCTGCCAAGACATCCATGTTGTGGCGCATATCAGGCTGCAGCAGGTAGTGTGCAATCATGGTGTCGAAGAGTTTGCCCCGAACATGAATGTTGTAGTTTTTGAGTATACCGATATCGAACTTGAGATTCTGCCCGGTTTTTTCGATTTCCGGGTTTTCGAAAATTTCCGTGAATGTGCCGGCCAGTTCCCTGGCTTTGTCCTGATTTTCAGGGAAGGGCACGTACCATGCCTGACCGGGCCTTATGCAGAACGCGATGCCCACCAGTTCGGCTTCCATGCTGTTTAGGCCGGTGGTTTCTGTATCAAAGCAAAAGGCGCCGGAGTCCTTGAGGGTATTTATGAGGGATTGGATTTCCTCTTCTGATTGTACGGCTTTGAAGTCGTAATTCTTATATAGCTCTTCCACCTTTTCTTCTGCTTGCAGGGCCGGGTCTGCCATAGCATCGGTGCCGGCAAACAAATCCATCTGTCCCTGCATTTGCGCCTTGGAGGGCATGGCCTTGGGAGCTTCCTCTTTAATATGCTCAAAAACCCGTTTGGCATAGGTGCGAAACTCCAGTTCTTCAAACAGGGGCAGCAGAATTTCGGGGTTGGGGTCTTTACGATGGAAGGCTTCTTCATTCCACTCTACGGGCACATCCAATATAATGGTAGCCAGGCTTTTTGACATGAGCGCCTGCTCCACGTGTTGCTGTAGGCTTTCGCGGCTTCGCTTCTCCGGCACATCCTCCACGTTCTTCAGCAGGTTCTCCATGTTGTCGAATTCGGCAATGAGTTTTTTTGCCTTCTTTTCGCCAATGCCCGGTACCCCGGGGATATTGTCGGAGGCATCGCCCCACAGGCCCAGGATGTCAATGAGTTGTTCGGGGCGCTGGATACCAAATTTCTCGCATACTTCCTTAACGCCCCATACTTCAGCCCCGTTGCCCATGCGGGCGGGCTTATACATGAAAATATTTTCAGAAACCAGCTGACCAAAATCCTTATCAGAGGTCATCATATAAACGGTAAACCCTTCTTTCTCGGCCCTCTTTGCCAGGGTGCCAATAATGTCGTCGGCTTCATACCCTTCGCTTTCCAGGATGGGAATGTTAAAACCTTCAATGAGTTTTTTAATCCATGGGATGGAGCTTACAATGTCTTCGGGGGTGTCTTCACGGTTTGCCTTGTAGGCGGTAAAGTCGGTTTGTCGATGGGTGGGGGCAAAGGTATCGAAGGCCACTGCAATATGCGTGGGGTTTTCTTTTTTCAGCACTTCCAGCAGGGTATTGGCAAAGCCCAGTACGGCCGAGGTGTTCATGCCTTTGGAGTTTACCCTTGGGTTGCGGTTGAGCGCAAAATAAGCCCTGTAAATAAGGGCCATGGCATCAAGCAGAAATAATTTCTTCTTTTGTTCTGACATAAAAAAATCTCTTAAATGGGTTAAGTGTCAAAGATAGGGATTAATGCTCAAACTGCGCTTTGGGTGCCTTTTGGTGGGCTGAATAAAAAAGAGGGGGCTGTCTCAGAAAAATGTCAATTCCCGGACGCTGAGCAGTTCGATAAACTCACTGTATCACTTGTAGAAGCGGGTACCTGATTGATATGCAGGTTACGTTTCGACAAGCTCAACGAACAGAATAACGTTTTGAGATAACTCCCTCTTTTTTTCTTACATGTTAAGATGAAAAGATTTTCAGAATCTTTCTTCCACCTTTTTCCAGTCTACGATTTTCCAGAATTCCTTTACGTAATCGGGGCGACGGTTCTGGTAATCGAGGTAGTAGGCATGCTCCCACACATCGCATGTGAGCAGGGGCGTATGTCCCTGTCGCATGGGATTGTCGGCGTTGGGCGTTTTTACGATATCCACCCCGCCATCGGCAGTTTTTACCAGCCATGCCCAACCCGAACCAAACTGAGTGGCCGCGGCATTGGCAAATTCCTCCTGAAACTTTTCGAAAGAGCCGAACTTTGCATTGATGGCATCCATCAGCTTTCCCGAGGGTTTGCTTTCTCCGTTGGGGGAGAGGCAGTTCCAGTAAAAAGTATGGTTCCACACCTGTGCGCCATTGTTAAAAATTCCTCCTTCGGCCTTGCGAATAATTTCTTCCAGGCCGGCATTCTCAAATTCTGTTCCTGCCACCAGGTCATTAAGCTTGGTCACGTAAGTTTGGTGATGCTTGCCATAATGAAAACTGATGGTTTTCTCGCTGATAACAGGCTCCAGCGCATTCTTTGCATACGGTAGAGCGGGCAATTCGTGTGTCATAAGGGCTTTTTTTTATTATTAAACATATTTATCAAAGATAAATAAAAAGCATGGTGTTTGTCAAGAAATATTGGAATTATCTGAACGCTTTAATTACGGAAATTGAGCAGGGCTTGAAAGAATTCTGAATTCTTGTTCTCTGACGTGTATGGTGTGTTAAAAAAAATAAAAAATCAATCTGAGGTTCAATAAAACCTATCCTTTAAACGTGTTTGATATGACAATTTATTAGTAACCACAAAAACCACAAAAATGAAAAAGTTAAATTTTGCATTTATTGCAGCAATAATGCTGTCAATAGTGTTTACAGCATGCAATAAAGATGAGCAGCAGACTGGAATGGTAAAACTTTCCATAACGGATGCACCCATTGACACCGATGGAATTACAGGCGTATATGTAACTTTCACAGAAATCCAATACCATAAAAGTGGCGACAGTTGGTCCAGCTTTTCAGATTTTGAGGGCCCACGTACCATCAATCTGCTGGATTTAACCCGTGGGGAAACTGATTTGCTGGGCACCCTGGAGCTGGAGGCCGGAACTTACACACAGCTGAGGTTTATGCTGGATGCTCCTGAGCGCGGACAGGGAGCCGCTGCCAACCCGGGCTGCTATCTTGAATTTGAGGATGGAAGTACCCAGCCACTGTTTGTGCCCAGTGGTGCCCAATCGGGCTACAAGGGCGTGGGAACTTTCACTGTGCCAGCCAACGGTGTTGTGGAGGTAACTGCCGACTTTGATGTGCGCAAATCTGTTGTTAAGGCAGGTGCTTCTGGGAAGTACATCCTGAAACCCACTATCCGGCTTATTGTTGACAATCAGTCGGGGGCTATTGATGGTTATGTTTCTCCCATGCCACAAGACGCACAAATCGTAATTTATGCCTACGAGAATGGTACATATCAGGAGGGAGAAGCTGCCGAGCCGGCTGAAGAGCAAATCCGTTTCCCCAATGCCGTAAGCAGTGATTTGGCCGATTTAGATGGGTATTACCACATTGCTTTCCTTGCACCCACGCAATATGATCTTGTTGTGGCAGTCAATGTAAACGATGAGTTTAGCGAGGTGCTGGGCATAGTGGAAGGTGTAGATGTGCAGAGCAATATGACCATAACAGTGGATATTGATCTGGATGCATTTTCTGCAGAATAAGAATAGATGTAATTTTTCCCTGGCATTTTTACAGTGACCGAAAAATACCCCGGCTGCCTTAATTTCCCAAAAGGAATTTGAGGCAGCCTTTTTAAAATGGGAAATTTATTACAGCATTTTACACGCTTTTGCTTATTTTAGCGTAACTGCATGTGAATGCTTGCGTGTTGGCCAACGACCCTGGTTAAGGTTAGGATAATAATTGCAAATGCAGTCTTTCAATAACAGGATAACATTTAACAGATATGGCTATGAAAAAAAGATTTTTTTTCTCTTTACTGGTTACTTTGGGTTTCTTTTCGGGTTCATTAATCTTTTCAGGATGTGGCCCCTCGGCTGAAGAGCGTCGTCAGGCGGAAATTGAAGACAGCCTGCAGCTTGAAAAAGATCGTCGTGAACTGCTGGAACGTGCCGGCAGGATGTTTGATACCACCCCGGAACAGGAGGCTACAGCAGATGGCGACACACTGTAGGCCGTTTGAACATCCCTCTGTTTGAAGTCAACAGTACGGGCACGCTGCCGGAAAACTTTCCTTTTACTTTCCTCCCTAATCCCTCCTATGTCCGGAAGTAAGCATAGCTGATTTCCTCCCTGCTATTGTACGATTTTGGACAGGGATGTGCGGTTTTATACAATTTTATATCGGATCCATTGTTGCGTTGTTTTGTAATGTTCACATAATCAGTGTGTAGTGGTTCTTTGCATGGTGTTTGCAGTTTTTTTGTGAAAAGTTCACATATAGTAAAAACGCATAACCACTTGAGGCCAATCCACGCAATATCTTACAGAAACATCCACCTATGAAGCACGCAAGCATTATTTTCTTTCTGGTATTACTTATCAGCTTTTTTGTTTCCTTATTTTTCAGCAGTTGTAGTATTAACAAGGACAGGGATAGCCTGCCTGTGGGGATAAATGATGTGGAACAGAAAGCTGCAGAAGATACTCCGGCCAGTGCCTTTGAAGTGGTGCAGGAGTTTTGCGAACTCATCAGCCTGATGGGGAAGCAGAAAAACAAATCCGTTTACGGGCAGGAAGCTTTCGGGCTTTTAAGCAGCGAAGCACTCAACGCTTTTGAACCCTACACGGGCTCCAAAGCCGATAAGCTCATGCATTTTGCCCATGTAGAGAGTTTCCCCGATCAGGGTTTTCACATAATGGGTGTAATTGACATTACCGATGACCAGGCATGGGTGGAAACCCGTTGGAATTACACTGAGGATCACGAGAAAGGGGTTGCCACCGTAAAAACTTTCCAGCTGGTGAAAGAAAACAGTCGCTGGAAAATTGAAAAGATTATTTAATGGCATGCAGCCATTTAGCCATGCTGTTCAACAATACATTAGGAACTAAAAAACAATAAAAGATGCATTTATTTTCTTCCTATCACTACAAAATTGCCATCCGGCGTATGGTGCGCGAGAGCAAATACTCAGTGATTAACGTGGTTGGTCTTGCACTGGGAATGGCTGCTGCTTTGCTGATTATCATTTATCTTTCTTTTGAGCTGAGCTACGATAAACACAATGAAAACCATGAAAACATATACCGGATTGCCTCCGATAATATGACCCACAATGGCGAGCGTACCCTTGTTGCCATCAATAGTGTTCCCATAGGGCCATTATTGGTAGATCAGGTAGGCGAAGTGGAAAGCTGCCTGAGGATTTTTCCTGTAAGCTTCTTTTTTCGCAACCTGGTTTACAGATATGAGGAAAAGGGATTTTATGAAGATCGGGTGTTTGCTGTCGACAGCACCTTTTTTGATTTTTTTACCTATGAGTTTGTGCACGGGGAGCCTCGCAACGCACTTACCGAGCCTTTTTCAATTGTACTTACAGAAACCATGTCGCAACGATATTTTGGCGACCAAAATCCGCTGGGGGAAATAATGGAGATTGAAGGTGCCGGCCCATTTATGGTTACGGCTGTGGTGAAAGATTCTCCCAAAAATTCACACTTTCGGTTCAACGGGCTGTTTCCCATGTCCACAATGCCCCATCTGAATCACCTGCTGGCACAAGGATTTATGCAGGGCGTTACATGGGATATGCTGGAAAGACACCACGGAAATCGCATGTTGTGGGTATACCTGAAAACTTCAGAAAACTTCTGCCCCGAGAGATTTATGAAAGAGGCATGGTCTCCGCTTTATGACTCTCATATTGCTCTGAATGAAGTTTTTGAATATGACAGATTGATTTTCCAGCCCCTGGCTTCCATCCACCTGGAATCGAAACTGACCTATGAGATAATTGATGACATCAATGCTGTTTCCATGATGAGCCCTGAACTTGTAGGAATATTTTTTCTTGTGGCGGTTTTTTTACTCCTGTTAGCATCTGTAAACTATACAAATATAGCCATAAGCCGTTTTAACAAGCGAAGCAAGGAGGTGGGTGTGAAAAAAGTGATGGGCGCCACACGTAATTCGCTTGCCTGGCAATTTTTTTCAGAGTCGGTAATCATGACAGTTATCGCCCTTTTACTGGCCCTGCTGCTTGTAGAAATCAGCATTCCTTTTGTGAATAACCTGCTGAATGTTCAGCTGAGCTTAAATGTGATTGATAACCCGGTATTACTGTTGATTTTTGCGGGCATTGCCGTATTTGTGGGACTGGTGGCAGGGGCTTACCCCGCCCTGTACTTCTCCTCCTTTGCCCCTTTGAGAGTATTGCGCGAAAGATTTCAAACAGGCACAAAGGCCCATGCACTGAAAAAGAGCCTTATTGTGTTGCAGTTTGCAATTTCAGTATTTATGATTGTTGCCACTGTGGTGGTAACACAGCAGATGCAATATATTAACAGCAAGGACCTGGGCTTTGAACGTGACAGAATCGTAATCCTGGAACTGAAAGATAACTTAAGCCGAAGCAGTGCCACCGCATTAAAAAACGAACTGGAATCAAGCCCCCACATAGCAGAAGTTGCACCATCCAATTTTTTCCCGGGTATCCCCACGATTTTTTCCAACGTGGAAGTGGAAAGCATGCATGGCACCCGTAGGATGAATACCAACCTGATACAAGTGTCCAGTGAATACGCAGATATTATGAGATTGGAAATGGCAGAAGGCCGCTTCTTTGACCTCGAAAATCGCAGCGATATAGACCAGGCAGTGGTTATTAATCAAACAGCGCAAAAAAATTTCGGATGGGATAACCCGGTAGGCAAAAGAATCAGCACCGCATTAGAATGGCCCGATGGTGCACCTGCAGGTGAACGAAGAGT
>SLOR01000215.1 GCA_007132395.1 Bacteroidales bacterium | reverse complement strand
TGACCTCACAAACTCAAGCACAAAAGAATGTTGCCAGGAGCACGAAGATGAAAATTTAATTACCCCTTGGGTTTGTAATTAATTGAAAATAAATAACTAAACTAAATTATATTCTGATGAAAATATTCTGGTTCATTTTGCTTTTCGTGCCTGCACTCGCAGTAATGGGGCAGGCCACCCCGGTAAAGGAAACCTACATTCAGCAGGATGAAAAGGTGGATGAGGTGCTCAAGGCTTTCAGGGAGCACAACCGTCGCAGCGGTATTAACGGATTTCGCGTACAGATTTATACTGACTCGGGTAACAGATCAAAACTGCGTACCGACAGGGTGAAAGCGGAGTTTGATGCCAAATATCCGCAAATCAGGTCTTATATTTCTTATGATGAGCCTTATTACAAATTGCGGGTGGGCGATTTTCGTACCCGTTTGGATGCACAGCGATTTTTAAACGAAATTTCATCAACTTATTTGTCTGCAATTCTCGTAGTGGATCGCATTAACTTTCCACGTTTGGCTACAGATGATATGCCGGTATATGAAACGATTCCCCGGGAAGGGGAAGAATAAAAAAAAGGCCGGGCAAACGCCCGGCCTTTTTTTTAATTTTTATCAATTGCATTGAGATCTTCAAAGGCCAATTTAAGCCTTTCTTTCATCGTTTCCTCACCTTTTCTTAACCAGGCTCTGGGGTCGTAATACTTTTTATTGGGTATGTCACCACCTTCAGGGTTGCCAATCTGGCCCTGCAGGTAACCTTCATTTTTCTGGTAGAAGTCTTTAATGCCCTCCCAAAAAGCCCATTGAGTATCGGTGTCAATATTCATTTTGATTGCTCCATAGGAAATAGCTTCCCTGATTTCCTCTCTTGACGAGCCACTGCCACCGTGGAAAACAAAATTCACAGGCTTGGGTGCAGTTTTGAACTTTTCTTCAATGTACTTTTGAGAATAGTCAAGAATTTTGGGCTCAAGTTTTACATTACCGGGTTTGTATACACCGTGCACATTACCAAATGAAGCAGCAATGGTAAACTTGTCTGAGATTTTGTTAAGGGCCTCATACATCTGGGCTACTTCTTCGGGCTGCGTGTAAAGCTTGGTGCTGTCAACACCTGTATTGTCCACACCATCTTCTTCTCCACCGGTAATGCCCAGTTCAATTTCAAGGGTCATACCTATTTTGCTCATTCTTTCCAGGTAGCGGCTGCAAATCTCGATATTTTCTTCCAGGGGTTCTTCTGAAAGGTCAATCATGTGCGAGCTAAAAAGGGGCTTGCCAAACTGCTTGTAATGTTCTTCGGAAGCTTCAATTAGCCCGTCGATCCAGGGAAGGAGTTTTTTCGCCGCATGGTCGGTATGCAAAATTACCCTTACACCGTAATGCTCGGCCATCATAACAACATGCTTTGCGCCGGAAATTGCTCCTGCAATGGCTGCTTTTTGCCCTTCATTGGATAAGCTTTTTCCTGCATAAAAATGTGCACCGCCATTTGAAAACTGAATAATAACCGGCGAGTTTACCTCCTTGGCGGCTTCCAGAACTGCATTAACAGAGTGGCTTCCTATTACGTTTACAGCAGGTAATGCAAACTGATGCTCCCGTGCGATCTTAAATAATTCCTGTACCTTTTCTCCGGTTACTACTCCCGGCTCAATGTTTTTCATCAAATTTGCTGCCATTTCTTTTCTTTTTAATTTAATACCTTGTTTGTTAATAATTGAATTCATTCCAGCTATCAAAATTACAAAAATATAAGCAATCAAACCGGCCTGCGTAACGTAAATCAATCTATATGTAACAAAAACAGGTGGTTATGGTTTTTTGTTATGGCCAAATATTAGCGATGATATCAGCAAAATGTTACTTTTGATATCATTTGAATAATTATTATTAACTTGCACTTTAGAAAACAATCTACCCGGATTACTCTTTTTTTATGACCCGAATTTTAATTGTAGATGATGATGTTAATTTTTGCATCATGCTTAAATCGTTTTTGGTAAAAAAAGGATTTGAAGCAAATGAGGCATTTACTTGTCAGGATGCTTTGAAACTTTTATCAGAAAGGAGGTACGATATTATTCTTACCGATTTCCGCCTGCCCGACAGAAATGGACTGGAGTTGTTGCGCGATATCCGGGCAAAAAATGCCGAATCTATTGTTATTCTCATGACCGCTTATGCCGATGTAAGAATGGCTGTGAAGGCCATTAAGCTGGGTGCTTTCGAATATGTTACCAAACCGGTCAATCCCGATGAAATACTGATGCATATCAAGAACAGCCTGAAAAAAAGAGATAGCAGGGATGTTGATGGAGGAAACAGTCCGGAACCTTTTATAAATCAACACATACCCGGAGGCTTTGAATATGTAAATGCCCGAAGTCGCGAGTCAAAAGCTATTCACGATTATATTCGTCTTGTGGCCCCCACCGATATGTCGGTTATCATTGAAGGAGAAAGTGGTACAGGTAAGGAATATATCGCCCGAAAAATCCATGAGGAGAGCAAGCGAAAATCGCACCCGTTTATTGCGATTGATTGCGGAGCCCTTTCCAAAGAACTTGCTGGGAGCGAGTTTTTCGGACACATAAAAGGATCGTTTACCGGTGCCGTAAATAACAAAACAGGACAATTTGAAACGGCCAACGGGGGTACACTGTTCCTTGATGAAATCGGGAACCTTTCCTACGAAGTGCAGGTAAAACTGCTGAGAGCCATTCAGGAAAGAAAAATTAAAAAAATCGGAAGCAACCAGGATATTGCCGTAAATGTGAGAATCATTACGGCGACCAATGAAGATTTGATGAAAGCAGTAAAAAAAGGTACTTTCCGTGAAGACCTTTTCCACCGGCTCAACGAATTTGCCATTCAGGTGCCACCTCTGAGAGAAAGAAAGGAAGATATCCGCACTTTTTCTGACTTTTTCCTGGAGAAAGCTAATCAGGAATTGGGGAGAAATGTAGAAATCATTCCACAGGACGTAATGGGAGCTTTCATGCAATATTCATGGCCGGGTAACATCAGGGAATTGAAAAATGTTATTCGAAGGGCTGTATTGCTGACTGCTACAGGCGATGTGCAACTGAGCACCTTGCCCCAGGAAATAAAACATTTCCAGAATGTTGAGGCTGATCATGCAGCTGCCGGAGAACATGACCTTAAAGGCCATACTGAAAAAACGGAGAAAGAGGTTATTATACATACACTTCAAAAAGCCCGATACAACAAATCTAAAACCGCAAGGCTTTTAAATATTGATAGAAAAACCCTCTACAATAAAATCAAACTTTACGGCATATCCGTATCCTGATTAATGACCCTGAACCGCTTGATTTCAACTTTTTGTGTGTAATTAACACCTGCATTCCACACAATTATGGGGAAAATATTCCACACTTTTCTGTGGAGGCTTTTCCGGGTTAAAGGCATATAGATAATTATTTAGATTTAAACCTCACAATATTAACGTATTGTGAGGTTTGTTTATTGGGGAGTAATTTATGGCACATTTTTTACTTATTAAGTTATCAAAGAGTAATCAAAATGTAGTGTAGTTTTCCCCTTATCTACATAAATTTCCCTTTTGTTTTCCTCTGCCGGCAGTTCCCCGCTGCCGGCTTCTTCATTATATGGGGCTAAGTTATTTTATTAAAACTGGCAAGTAAAATGAATCAGGGAATATGCTATATTTGAAAATCATCCATTCCTGTATCAAATCTGCAAAAATTATGGAAAACATCCGAAGATTATACTATGGCCCCAATGGGGAGAAGCGAGGCTCAATAGCGAATACCTTCAGTCTATTCTCGTTTTTGGTTTTACTACTAATGTTGTTTATTGGGTTTTCATGTGAAGCGCCCAGGGACGATGCAGAGCACCTGCAACAGGAGAATGAAAAACTGCGTGAAAAGCTTGAGCAGAATCAGGAAAATGTTGAAGCCTATTTTTCTGCCCTTAATGAAATTGAATCAAATCTGAGAATTATTAAAGAGAGGGAGGAAATCATTACAGGAGAAACCTCAAGAGATTTCGAACTCGGCCCCGGTCAGCAGGATCGAATTAATCAGGATATTATGGTAATAGGTGAACTGATGGAAAATAACCGGCTGCTTATTGAAAGCCTCAATAACCGTATCCGGAGTTCACAGGTAAGAATCAGCGGTTTTGAGCAAATGGTTGACCGTTTGAATCAAACCATTGAGGATAAAGAGATTGAGATTCAGATACTAAGAAACCATCTCTCCCGCCTGAACCTGGAAGTGGATTATCTGACCGCCCGGGTAGATACCCTGGAGTCGGAGACCCGACAAAAAAGCAGGATGCTGGCCGAGCAAACCCTTGAAATGAATACCGCATGGTTTGCCATGGGGTCACGACGTGAATTGACCGAGCATAATATTATTTCCAGGGAAGGAGGTTTTCTTGGCCTTGGCAGAACAAACAGGCTCAAAGCTGATTTTGACAGGGACTTCTTTACCCGTCTGGATGTAACAAGGGATTTTAAGATTACTATTTTTGGCGAAAACCCGGAGGTGATTACCACGCATCCGGCAGAATCTTACCAAATTGTAGAAGAAGAAGGTGAAACATTTTTGCAAATATCAGATGCGCAAAGATTCTGGAGCACCTCACGCTACCTGGTAATTCAGGTGCGGTAATATATAGCTGCTATAAAAAACTGAGGCTGTTTCAAAAGCATCAACTGGTCGTCGAGCCTGTCGAAACGACTTCTGATTATTAGTCATATACCCGCTTCGACAAGCTCAGCGTCCGGTTGAAACCAAACTCCTTAAACAACCACAGTTTTCATGACCTTATTTCTCAGAAGCCATTCAGTTCCATTGTTACTGTGGGTATCAAAAGCAGGAAGCCTAAAATGATAAGTGTTACTATCAGGGGCCACACCCATTTTACCCATTTATGATAGGGTATACGGGCCACTCCAAGTACCGCAATAAGCACTCCGGATGTGGGTGTAATCATATTGGTGAAGCCATCTCCAAACTGGAATGCCATTACAGTGGCCTGCCTTGAAATACCGATAAGGTCGCTAAAAGGAGCCATAATAGGCATGGTTATGGCTGCCTTGGCTGAGCCTGACGGGATTACGATGTTAACAATCGTTTGGATGATATACATGATTCCCACAGAGGCCACATTGCCAAAATTACCCATGGCTTGCGAAAGGCCGTATAAAATGGAGTCGATAATTCCCCCATCTTCCAGTACTACAATAATTCCTCCTGCAAGTCCTACGATAATGGCAGCCGACATGATATCTTTAACTCCTTCCAGGAATAGTTTTGCAATATCATCAGCTGATTTATTGATTGCCAGCCCGCTTGCAATTCCCATGGCCAGAAACAGTGTTGCAATCTCCATTACATACCAACCGTAGCCCATTACCCCCACTATAAGGAATACAATAGTGTAACCCAGCAGCAGCAGGATAAAGTAATGTACAGATTTTTTCAGGGTAAGCACACCAAGCAAGGCAAAAATACCCGTGAACAGGGGCAGCACCCAGAATGTGAATGAACTGTTGCCAATGGTCATGGTGGTGAGTGGGTGAATAAAAGAGAATATGGTTAAGGAAACCAGGATTATGGCCCATACAATCCATGCCATGCGGGGTGTGTAATAGGCAATCTCTTCGGATTCGGCCTGTTCGCGTTGGCGCCAGTAAGCATCCTCCTCATACATAATGGATGATTTGGGGTTTTTACGGATTTTGCGCGCATAGCGCAGCACAAACGTAATACCCACCAGATTGATTATTAACCAGGCAAACATACGGTATTCAATACCCGAAAACAGAGGCAAATCGGCCAAGCCCTGTGCAATTCCAATGGTAAAGGGGTTGAGGACGGCTCCTGCAAACCCCAGATGGGCTGCCACATATACCATGCATACCCCCATGATGGAGTCGTAGCCCATGGAAATAGCCAGAGGAATCAGTATTATTACAAATGCAATGGTTTCTTCACTCATCCCGAATACGGCCCCGAAAATGCTGAACAGTATCATCACCAGTACAATGATAATATTGTCCACGCCAAGCCTGCGCATCAATGGGTTGTTTTCCAGCTTCCGGGTAAACTTCAGGAAGGCCAGGATGCCCACATCAATGGCCTTGCTCTTGTTCATAATCCAGAAAGCACCTCCAATCATAAGGATAAAAATGATGATGTTGCTTTGCTTTACAAACCCTTTAAATAGCGCGGAGAAAACCTGCCAGGTTTGTGTACGGCTTTCAAACGTTGCACCGTACTCTTCAGGAAGATTCTCTTCATAATGAAAAACCAGCTCGGTTACTTCCTTACCGTCAATGGTTTTGGTTACAGGAATATACTTGCCGGGAGGAATAAACCATGTGAGAATGGCTGCTACAACAATGATGGCAAAAACGATAACATAAGTGTGGGGTACCTTTTTAAGCATGGGGAAGTAAGGATTAGAGATTTTTAAAAGGTAAATTTATCACCGGGAAGGAAAATATCTATGCGCAGATTTGAGGCTCCCAGTTTGTTTTCGTATTCGCGGTATGACCTGTCAGGATTGGAGAATACCATTACCTGGGCAACACCTACCACTTCTGCCTCATTATCGCGTACCAGGATTGCCGTGGATTCATCAATGCCAATGCCCTTAACACCTGGGTTTTCAATGATGGCAGTAAACAGGCGGTTGTGGCGGCTTCTCCAGATAAAATGCTGGTCTATAATGGCTGTTTCGATAAGACCAAGTCCTCTTCCCAACTCCAGATTTTCCGACTCAATGGTTCGGAAAGTTTCTGTATAATCTTTGTATCTGAGCTCATCACCGGTAATCATCAGTTTGCTCATTACAGCAGCTCCTGCACTGGTGCCTGCAATCATAGCTCCACTGTTGTATGCTTGCCGGATAGCCAGCTCAATGGCATTGTCGGCTACTATCGACATAAACCGGTTCTGGTCGCCTCCGCTGATATAAATTAAGGAAGCATTTTTCAGGGAATCCACCCACACGGGATTGGGAGGTGTATCGTGCAAGAAGTTAAAACCGGTTACATTGTTAATTCCATTACGAATAAACTGCTCTGACGACCAGATAATGGCCGAGTCAGAAAGCTCGCTCGACATAGGCAATATTACCGCGTATCCGCTCTCTCTCAGGCCGGCTTCGTCAATCATTCGGTTTACAAGCGGGTCGGGGCGGCTGCCTCCACCAATAATGAACAATGACCCCTTGGGAGAATCTTTTGCCTGAGACGAATCTCCTGTGGCGCAGGCCTGAAATACAAACAGAATGCTGATAATCAGGTATATATATTGACGCATGTTTAAAAAGGTTAAAAAGGCCGTTGTGCGCAAATAAGCAAACAACGGCCTTTGGATTTTACTGTTAGTTAATTGCCGGTCTGGAACAGATGGATATTGGTAAGGCCTATCCTGTCTAAGTCGGTCGAGTCATGATGACGGAAAGCGATATGGATTTTCTCTCCGGCAAATTGCGATACGTCAATATTGCGCATTATCCATACCCAGTTGGTCATGTCTCCTTCCAGCCGTTCAGTGAAAACAGGGGTGAAGTCTTCAACATTGGTACCAGTAGTAGAAACCAGTACACTGTAGTTCTCCAAACGGTATTGTGCCTGATTGGCAGTGGGGGTTACTTCCCATTCCAGGGCAAGGCTTGCAGAAATATCAGTGAGGTCAATCTGTGGTGTGATTATCCAGTTGTCGGGTGTAAGGGGGCCGTCGTCTGAGGACCAGGAGCGCGAAAGGATGTAGAATTCTCCTTCAAATTCATCCCAGTACCAGTTGTGTCCGTCACCATCATTATCTACCAGTAACCATCCATCAGGCGGGAAACTGGTTTCCAGTCCCGGGTCGTCGAAACCTTCAAAGAAGATAGTAGGCACCAGCAGCAGACGCTCAGTAGCCTGCAGGTTGTTGTAATGCAAATCAGTCTGCTCGGTCATGGGGCTTACCTCAAGGGTAACATCGTAAACGCCACTGGCATCAAAAACCACCGTGCCTGGATTTTCCTGCTGCGAGGTTTGTCCGTTGCCAAAATCCCAGTGAAATCCTGCTGCCATGGTTGACCGGTTGGTGAAAAGTACTTCATAATTCATTTCACCGGTTTCAGGGTTCTGGTAAAAAGTCTGGATTTCATAGGTAAACATAGCCTGGGTACTGGCGGTAGGAATGGGTGCCTCTTCTTTCTGACATGCCCACACCAGCAGCAACAAGATTGCTGAAACCAGCCATAAACTTTTACGAAAATATGTTTTGTGTATCATGATACTAAAAGTTTTTCAGTTTGAAAATTAATAACCAGGGTTCTGGTCATTGTTATCAATGGCATCGTTGGCCAGTATTTCGTTGAGGGGTATGGGGAAAAGTGTTTGGTTGATATGTTCAACTCCTTCCAAAACATCCACTGCACGCTGGGTTCTTACCAGATCAAACCAGCGGTGCCCTTCGAAGGCAAACTCTTTCCATCTTTGGTCTTCAATGTCAGCAAGCAGCACATCCAGGTTGGTGGAAGTGGCGGGCAACAATCCGGCGCGCTCTCTTACGGCATTCAAATCCGTAAGGATATCTTCTGCCGGGGCTCCCTTCAATGCGTTGGCCTCAGCGCGGATTAAATGCATTTCTGCAAGGCGAAACACGTAAATATTGTCGGTGCCGGTTTCAATATCATTGTATTTTATGCTGTAAGGCTCAGTACCCGAAAAAGCAATGCTCGCATCCAGTCGTTGATCGGCCGTACTGAAAGCATCCACAAAATTTTCGGTGGGTGCAAATTCATACCTGCCGCTTAGGTCGGTGGGGAAAAAATATTCGCCCATGCGGTTACGGTCCTGCTCGTTGAATTCAATTTCAAAAACAGATTCGCTGTTATTACTTCCGCTGAAAAGATAGGCAAAGTCAGCTTCAAGCGAAAGACCAAAATTGTTGATTACAGCAGTTGAAGCTTGTATGGCTGTATCCAGATAGCTGCCCGTTTGTGAGTGGTTGTAAAAATACAGGCTGGCTCTGGCCTTAAGTGCGTGTACCGCTGCCAGGGAGGCCTTGCCACGTATAATGGAAGCGGTAATACGACTTTCGGCAAATTCAAGGTCAGCAAAGATTTGCTGATAAACAGCCTCTACAGAGCTTCTCCCTACATTCAGGCTGCTTTCTTCAGGAGTAACGGGTCCTGTTCTGAGGGGAATACCGCCATAAAGCCGTACCAGGTCAAAATGCGCCAGGGCCCTCAGGAAATAAAGTTCGCCCAGGAATTCAGAGGCCTGTGCATCAGTTAAGTCATCCACATGAGGAATCCTGTCGA
>SLOR01000014.1 GCA_007132395.1 Bacteroidales bacterium | reverse complement strand
TTAGGTTTTGCAAAAAGGGTTATAAAGATACAACTTTTCTGTAAAACAAAAGTTAAATACTCTATTCTTTTATCAACAATGAGAAACATTAAAGTATTTAGGATTTACTCGGCAAGGGCTTCCACAATTTTCTCAATACTCATTCCTTCGGCTTCAGCCTTATAATTTCTCACAACCCGGTGCCTCAATACATCATATGCAATGGCATTAACATCTTCGATATCGGGCGAATACTTGCCATTGATAGCCGCATGGCATTTAGCACCAATAATAAGATATTGCGAGGCTCTGGGTCCGGCTCCCCAGCTAATGTATTCCCTGGTAATATCGTGGGCCATTTCGGAACCGGGCCTTGTTTTGGATGCCAACCTTACAGCATACTCAACCACATTATCTGCAACTGGAATTTTACGAATAAGTTTCTGAAAGTATATAATATCTGCAGCAGTAAGTACAACATCCAGCTGACTCTGCTTATCTGTGGTTGTACTTTTTACCACCATCATTTCTTCATCAAAACTGGGATAATCCAGCCATACATTAAACATAAACCTGTCGAGCTGCGCCTCGGGTAATGGATAAGTACCTTCCTGCTCAATGGGGTTTTGTGTAGCCAGCACAAAGAAGGGGTCATCAAGCTTGTAGGTAATCCCCGCTGCCGTAACAGATTTTTCCTGCATAGCCTCCAAAAGCGCAGACTGGGTTTTGGGAGGTGTTCTGTTTATTTCGTCGGCAAGAATAATGTTGGCAAAAACGGGGCCTTCAATGAAACGAAAATTGCGGGATTCGTCCAGAATTTCTGTACCAATAATATCAGAAGGCATCAGATCGGGAGTGAATTGTATCCTGCTGTATTTTAAACCCAGTGTGCGGGCAATGGTATTCACCAGCAACGTTTTGGCCAGCCCGGGCACACCCACCAGCAAACAGTGCCCGCGGCTGAAAATGGAAATCAATACCTTTTTCACAACTTCATCCTGCCCTACTATCACTTTAGCTATTTCCTCCCTGAGTATATTGTATTTCTGAGCAAATGCGTCAAGGGCTTCAACATCAGACTTGAATTCCATATGATTATTTTTAATAATTAAGAGATCTATTTATTATGAGATACAACCTGCTGATTCCATGGAATGGAAAAGTTGCAGTTCAAAAAATCATCATTAATGTGAATATATGTATTTCCAAGCCTCGTGCGAATCCAGTCCTGGACTGTTTTCATCTTCTTCTTATTCAATGCCAGTTGCTGTACAAAATCATAATCACCCTCAAGGGTAGCTTCATGGGCCTCTATCCTGTTACGAACTTTAACAATTCGGAAGGCCTGCTGCCCCTCCTCGGTCATCTTGGGAACAGGGCCGGAAATTCCACCTACTTCGAGTTTGTCAACAACAAAAAAGAGGTTAGGTTCAATTTCATCATTTTTAAAACGGGTGGTATTGGTATAAGGATTTACCATTATGCCCTCATTGATTCTGCCGGGGTCATCCGAAAACTTTATGGCAGCCTGGGCAAAGGTAAGCTCTTCGTCCAGTATAAGATTCCGTATGCTGTCAAGCTTGTTTCTGGCAGCATTTAATTGCTGAGGAGATACTTTGGGTTGCACAAGTATATGGCGTACATTAATCTGCTCACCTCTTCTTTCAATCAGCTGCATGATATGCAATCCTGCCTGGGTTTCAATCACCTCAGAAACTTCACCTGGCCTTAAACCAAATGCCGTTGCTTCAAATTCGGGATACAGTTCACCCCGTCCGTAAAAACCAAGCTCCCCTCCTCTTCTTGCAGAACCAGGGTCTTCCGAATAAAGGATTGCCAGGGTGCTGAAGCTTTCCCCTTTCAGAATCCTTTCACGGAACTCATTGAGCCTGTTGCGGGTTTCCTGCTTTTCTTCAGGCTCTATTGCTGGTTGAATTACAATCTGGGCCAACTCCATCTCACTTTCTACCATGGGTATACTATCGGACGGTGTATTCTGAAAAAACCTGCGTACCTCGGAAGGAGTAACACGTACATTTCGTGTAATTGTGCTTTCCATTATCTGGCTAAGCTCCTGTTCTCTAACCATAGGTCTGAATTCGTCCTTAAGCTCATCGATTGATTTTCCGTAGTATGCTTCAAGCTGTTCGCGCGAACCAATTTGCTGGATAAAAAATCGTAGTCTTCTTTCAAGAATTTGTTCGACCTGTTGATCTGACACTTCCACACTATCAATAACGGCCTGATTAAATAAAAGCTTCTGGTAGAGCATTTCGTCCAGCAAACCACATTGTGCATCGGAACCGAAAGTTACGCCCTGCGACTCAAGCTGGCGTTGCTGATTAAAAAGGTCTGACTTCAGGATGGCACTGTTGCCCACCACTGCTACTACCTGATCTATAATAACGCGTTCCTGCGACATGAGTGCAGGCACAAAAGCCATGAAAAGAAAACTTACTACCACGGCCATCTTAATTTTTTTCATCTGCATAAATTTGTTTTAGTAATTTGGTCAGTTGGAACCTGCATTGATGCTCAAAAAAGTTATTTCTGACTCTATTTTTGGTTTTATTAATTTTTAATCCTTTTGGATTGTAATGTAAACTGAATAAACATGTTCAATTACGGCAACAAATCATTGCCGTAATTATTATTTTTAAAGCATTATTCTTAATACACCTCAAACTGTCCGCTTTGCAGAGCCTTTTTAAAAAGATCCTGCCTGAATTCGTTAATAAAGTTCTGCTTACGATGGTTAAGAATAATCGTCCTTATATTATCCGATTGGAAAGCCAGGGGTGAGGCACTTCCCTCCAGACGGTAATCTCTTATGTAAAGAAAATACCTGTAAAACTCATCATTTCTCTCCAGAAAGCGGGTATTACGGAGGAAGTTTTCCTGATTTTGCGGATTAACCGGTAAGTCTCTTAGTATGTCCGAGAACAGGAACCATGATTCCGGTTCAAGAAAATAACTCGCGGCATTGTTGAGACAATACTCTTCTAGAGCCTGAATGTCCTCTTCTTCTTCCGATCTTATCAAACGTCTTACCAGGTTAACATCCGGTGCATCCAGGGGTAATTTAATGAAGTTAACCTTAACAATATGCTCTCTGAGTTTAAACTCATCCTGATGTTTCTCGTAATACTCAGCCATAAGCTCGGGAGTAATAAGGGTGTCGAGGTGATTTTTAATCAGATAATTTTCATAATTAAATATCACCAGGGAGTTTTTGTAATCTTCAACCTTTCTATTGATTTCCTTCTGATCCGCATTGAGTTGTGCTTCTGCTTCTTTAAGGAAAATCTGCTGCCGTACCCAGTTGTCAACATATCTTTTAATAATGACTGCACTGTCAGATGAAGATGTTGCGGGGGGCAGCAAGCCTTCCAAATCGGAAAGATAAAGGGTTTTGTTTTGCACACGGGCCAGTTTCACATCGTCTCCCCGGCCAGAAATCATGGTACAGGCACTGATAAACAAAGCTGAAATAATAAACAGAGTTAAAAAAGATTTACGCATTGAGTCATTAAATTAAAACATTTTTTTCTAAAGGCCCATTTTTAATAACGGGCCGGGAGGCAAAAAATTTTACTCGGAGAAAATCACATCCAAGGCTTCCCTGTGAAGAGTGATCTCGTATTTCTCCCGCAATTCATTCACCCATTTTTCTTCCAGAAAGTTTTGATAATCTGCAATGGCCAATCCACGCACCTCTTCAAACGTTCTGGGTTGGGGTGGGAAATATTCATCAATTCGCACAATTACAAATGTATTGTTATGATTGATAACATCAGACACTCCTTTTTCGCGAGGCGCAGATTTCAAAACCGGATGATCTTCCACCTCCATTACTCCCTTTCGGGCAGATACTTCCAGCTGCGATTCTTTGTTGAATGCTGCCATGACCTCCTCGTGAGAAGTACTCCTGCGTTGTGCTCTTCTTATGGCATTCCGGCCACTGCGGGCAGCCTTTTCGGTGTTGAAAGTGTAAATTACAGCATCAAATCGTTCATCCCACAAATACTTGTCCTGATGGGCCCGGAAAAATTCCCTCAGCCCGGAAGTATCCTGCATAGCTTTCGACCATACTTTCTTGTCGGTGAGTTCAAAGAGCAAAATCCCATCATGATATTCCTGCATGATTTGTTTGAACTCTGGGTACTTATTCTCCAGCTGTTTTTCTTCAAAATCCACCAGTGTATTATTCACAAAATTGAGATACATTGCGTTCACATAATTTCTTATGGACTCGGGGGTTCTCACGGACTGTGTGCGCTGCAGGTATGAGGTAAAATCTTCCTGGGTAAAAGTTTTTCCTGCAAAAGTAAACAAGACATTATCTTTTCCCTGAACATCCTCCGGCGACCAGCGTGCCTCGAAAATTCTGTTATCCACAACCGAAAAGAATATATCCAGATGCTGAGGATGCTCCACAAAGCTGTAATCTTTTTTCAACTTATCGACTACAGCCTGCTGGCTGAGGATGGCCCTGGAGTCGCGGCTGATTTTGTTTCGCAATTCGGCAAGGGCTTCTTCCTTATCTGGTTTTGTTTTTTCAAATAGCTTAACAATATGCCAGCCATACTGTGTTTTTATAGGCTCTGATACACTGCCAGGTTCATCCATATTTGCAACAGCGCTGATAAATTCAGGTACCATACGGTTGGAGGTAAATGGAGGTAATTCACCACCTCTTCTTCCCGAGGCTTTGTCGTCGGAAAACCTTTCAGCAAGAGAGGCAAAATCCTCCCCTTCAAGCACTTGCCGGTATATTTCCTCTATCTTTTTTCTGGCTTCAGTTTCTTTGTCCTTATTTTCCGGAACACTCACCATGATATGTGCAACCCTGGCTCTTCCCATAGCAGGCAAGCGATCTGTTACTTTGATGATATGATAGCCAAAGCTGGTACGCACCGGCTCAGATATTTCATTGACGGGAGTAGAAAATGCTGCACTTTCGAAAGGGTAAACCATGTCGAGCACCGAAAAATATCCCAAATCTCCGGAGTTTCCTCTCATGGCAGGTCTGCTTGCTGTTGCAGGCATTCCCTTGGCGGAAGGGTCATCGGAATATTCTTGTGCAAGGGTTCCGAAATCTTCGCCCTGCACAATGCGGTTTCGCAGTTGGTTTATTTTTTCCCACGCTGCGAGTGTATCTGCTGGTGAAGCATGCTGCTCAACGGAAATTAGTATATGTGAAGCCCGGATATCGGATTGCATTCGTTCAAAGGCCTCTTCCAGCAACTGCTGGTTAAGATCCTGATCCGTAAGATATGGTTGTGCAAGTTGCTTACGGTACCCTTCGAGTTCTTCGATAAATGAGGCAACTGTATCCATGCCCATCTGCCGTGCTTCGTGTACCTTCAGATTGAAGTTGATAAACAATTCAAGGTACTCATCCACGGTTTTAGGGTCAAGTACGCGGGGGTTCATGTTGTTCTTTGAGTAAACATACTCAAATTCAGAAACTGTTACTTTACGTCCGTTGATTTGTAATAACACAGGATCGTCGGAAGTATTTGCAAACAATCCGGCTGAAACAAACACAACAAGGTTAAGCCAAATCATCAACACAGTTATTGTTCTGTAAGGTTTGTTTTCCATATTCTTCAAATGAGTTGTTTCCGTTAAGGATTAAGTACTCTATACTCTAAAATTTGATTATCTGGAATAATTGGGTGCTTCCCTTGTAATTTGCACATCATGAACATGGCTTTCCTTAATACCGGCATTGGTAATGCGTATAAACTGTGCTTTTTGCAATGCGTTAACATCAGGAGCTCCGCAATACCCCATACCGGCCCTGAGGCCACCAACCATTTGATGAATTACTTCGGAGAGGGTACCTTTGTAGGGTACTCTACCCACGATTCCTTCTGGAACAAGCTTTTTCACATCGTCTTCCACATCCTGGAAATAGCGGTCTTTTGAACCGCTTGCCATAGCCTCTACTGAGCCCATCCCTCTGTATGTCTTGTATTTTCTTCCTTCATAAATAACCGTTTCACCGGGAGATTCTTCCACACCTGCAAACTGTGAGCCTGCCATAATACAGGAAGCGCCGGCTGCAATAGCTTTTACTATATCGCCGGTATAGCGAATTCCGCCATCGGCAATAATTGGCACCCCTGTGCCTTTAAGCGCCTGCGCTACATTGTACACTGCTGTAAGTTGCGGTACTCCTACTCCTGCCACGATACGCGTGGTACAAATGGAACCGGGTCCAATACCCACCTTTACCGCATCAGCTCCTGCTGCTACCAGATCTAGGGCTGCTTCGGCAGTGGCAATATTACCTACCACTACCTCCAGGTCGGGGTACCGGGATTTAATGGTTCGGGTCATATCAAGAACACCACGTGAATGTCCGTGGGCAGTATCAATTACGATACAGTCCACTCCTGCATCCTTGAGAGCCTGCACCCTTTCAGGGGTGTCATGTGTAACCCCCACGGCTGCCGCCACACGCAAACGACCTCTTTCATCCTTACAGGCATTGGGTCGTTCTTTAATTTTTAGAATATCGCGGTATGTAATTAACCCTACGAGGTGATAATCTTTATCTACCACAGGTAGCTTTTCAATTTTATGTTCCTGCAGTATCATTTCTGCCACAGAAAAATCAACAAATTCGCTGGTGGTAATAAGGTTTTCGCTGGTCATTACCTCACTTATGGGCTTTACCAGGTTTTTTTCAAAGCGCAGATCTCTGTTGGTAATGATCCCCACGAGTTTATTTTTATCGTTGGTAACAGGGATACCTCCAATTTTAAATTCCCTCATAATTTGCAGGGCGTCTCCAACAACGGCATTCTCATGAAGGGTAACAGGATCGATAATCATTCCATTTTCCGACCGTTTTACTTTTTTCACTTTAATGGCCTGCTCTTCTATGCTCATATTTTTATGTAGCACACCTATACCGCCTTCCTGGGCCATAGCAATTGCCATGCGCGATTCAGTAACCGTATCCATGGCTGCGGATACTACAGGAATTTTCAGTGATATATTTCGGGTAAAAAAGGTGTCAAGTTTTACGTCTCGGGGGAGTATTTCGGAGTAGGCAGGAATGAGAAGAACATCATCGTAAGTCAGCCCTTCTCCGATTAATTTAGAGGTTTGGTTTTCCATGGGTTTAGCAGATTTATTTAATGTGCAAAAGTATGAAAATTTGCGCACAACCTATCTAAAAAATAATAAATTAAGGGCTGTCAATTCCTGCATTTAAGGCGTATTTAACACTCTGGGGATAGCAGGGAAGTTAATTCCTTATGAGCAGAACGGTTCCGGCTTTTTCGTGTGATTGGCCCTCACTATCAGTATATTTTACCACCCATGGATAAACCCCTGATGCTGCCCTTGTGCTGCCATGAGAGCCATCCCATCCCTGATAGGGGTCGTTGGAAGTAAAAAACCGTTCTCCCCATCGGTTAAAAATGGATAAGGAATACTCTGCGGGCATAAAATTGACAAATACAGGCTTAAACATGCGGTTCTCAGCAATGGCACTTTCAGGGTTAAAAGCATTGGGAATAAACACTTCCATTGAACGCTTGAGTGTAACTGTATTTGAGATGACAGATGCTTCCTCCTGAGGAAATTCGTTATCAGCCAGATACTCTTCTGACATTACATGATACCGGATGGATTGCAGGCTTGTTTCTTCACCCTGTGTTGTCATATCATCCAGATAACTTGTGGTATTGCCGTCTGTAAAGGCTATGTCTTCCCATTCTCCATTTCCCGCAGAGCGCCTTATTATATGCCGGAATGCACCCATTGGCCAGCCATCATAAAGATTCCAACGGATTTCATAAACCAAATCATCCAATACATTCGCCTCTGCAAAAAGGGTGGATACCGGCCCGAGGGTATAGGAATGAGACAAACAACTGTCGAGCACATGGAACTTATACTTTTCAGAGCGCTGATTAACCATTGGGTTTTCATGATAAAAAGCAAAACTGCTGCCTGCAAAAGAAAGGGTATCCACCAAAACGAAGTCGTCCTGCTCAGGGGCAAACCTCAATAACACAGCTGTAATATCATCAGCATTATTTGCCGCTTCCAGCGTTATTTCGACCCCTTCTGACCGGGAATCAACGCTTAGTGTTGCGAATTTTAATCCCTCCGGCACCGGGGCAAAAGCCACATCAAGACAATAGCGATTGGAAGTAGTGCTTATTTGTGTTTCGGAATGAAAAGACCGGAGTTTTAAACAATAACGTCCCTCCTGCTGAAAATTAAGAAGCATTTGCTCCTGACCAAAGGGCAGGGTAATGCGCTCGTCAAACTCATTTCCGTTCAGTGACACCCACACCCTTGTGCTGTCGAATGGAACGGGCAAGGGCTGCGGATTTTGCCCCGAGGTGGTAATATGATATTTCTGCCAGGCCGGAACCATTATCCTTCCGCAAACATCATATTGAACATTGGCAAGAAACATCGTATGATGCACTTCATCGCTTATGGCGATTGTACTCCCGGTATCCGTATGCCGCGCTACCACATAGTAGGCATAAGACTTGTTTTGTGCATTTACCCCCTGGTCAATATACCGGTTTTGAGTTATAGGCAATTGCGTTATGGGTGCAAATCCACCCCCGTCAAGTTGCCGGTGAATTTCAATAAATCCATCCGTTATATGGGTCTGGAGTGTCCAGCCAATGACAACATGATTATTTTCATTTACACTTACGGAATCTAATTTAAGAGTAGATGATTGGGCATGTACTAAGGAAGGGGCAAGTAAAAGGAGCAAAACCAAAAAGATACCCGGGCAGAAGCGGTTATGATAAATCCAGTTTTTCCAGTCCCGTGCAATCCTTTTCATAATGGCAGTTTTGATAATTAAGGGCTAAGTTATAAGAATTGGTTATTCTGTAAACTCTTAGCGGGGAAATTTATTTTACCCCGCCACCATCTCTATAATTTGATCTTCATGCAGGTATTTTGCTCCCATTTGCTGAATATCATCTGCATTAAAGCTTTTCAAAATTTCAAGGTAGCTGTCAAACCATTCATAATCCTGGCCAAACAAAAGCATTTCCTTAAAGCGTTCACTTTGCATAAAAGGACCGTCAAAAGAGCGGAGAAAACTACCCGACAGGTAGTTTCTTAGGGTTTCCAACTCCATTTGTGTCGCGGGATTTTCTCTTAATTGGCGTAACTCCTTGTATATTTCTTCCAGCGCCATTTGGGTTACCTCTTTGCCCACCTCGGAAACAATGAAAAAATAGGAAGACCTTAACAGATGTATTATAGCTGAATTAATCCCATAAGTAAAACCTTTGTCCTGCCTGATATTGCGCATGAGGCGCGAGCCGAAAAACCCTCCCAGCAGGGTATTGGTAA
>SLOR01000356.1 GCA_007132395.1 Bacteroidales bacterium | reverse complement strand
GTTAATTTGATTTTCATTTTACAAGAGGTTAAAAGGTGATATAATTCAATGAGGCTGCCTCAAAGGACCTTTTGGGTTGCAGAGTTCAGCAAGGGTTACACTAAAGACTTCTGAGACGGCCTCATTGATAATTTATGTCTAAGTTTACAGGTAATCGATATCGCCCAGCACGTTTCCGGAGAAAGTATTATTGGACTCATCCAAAGTCGCGGAACCTCTGACAATTATGCCGAATCCAAGACTGTTGCGAATAATGCTGTTATGTAATTTAAGGCGAGCATTATTGCCAACCCCGATATTGGTTGCTCCAATGCCGGTTATAAGACTGCTATTGCCTCCATGAGAAACTTCAACATACTCCATGCTGTTTTCCAGCGAGCTGGTTTCGATGGCAATACCTTTCCAATGGGCTGCCGAACCGGTTTTATTGCGAAGTATGATGTGGTCGGCAGGTGTTCCGTTGGCCACGAAGACACCATTGGTACGTACCCTGAAAAGTGCATCATTGTCAAATTCCAGGATGCTGCCAGGCTGTAGTGTGAGTTTGCCGTAAATGGTTGTAGTGCCGGTAAACAAATACATCCCGTCATTCAGTTTTGGCCACACTACATCTTCTGTATCGGGCACACTTCCGCCATTTACCTCGATGTGGTATCCGCCCCAGTTGCTCTGGGTGTCCAGTTCATAAAGATGTACCGGACGCATGTATGCGGCAGCCACGCTAATCCCACTACCGAAGCTTAGGTTCTCGAAAGTTACCCTTGTGGCTTCGTAACGCATAAAAATTCCATATCCCTGGATCTCACTGAAATGCACGTTACTTAACCCCGCCCGTGCACCACTTGAAAAGCCCAGTGCAGCCCTGTCGTAACCTACCATAAGGTTGCTGTGTCCTGCATGAGAAAAATGAACATGCTCAATACGGTTGTTCAGGTCGGAACTTTCAATGACAATTCCTCTCCATGAACCAGGCTGCTCAATAGTTCCTTTAAACACAATGGGGTTGTTTTGGGTTCCCTGCATGCGCACTACGGCATCGGAATAAAAACGGAGGAAAACATCATTATCGGCAGTAAATACCGCTCCTTCTTCAATGACTATTTCATCGAAGATGCTAAGGTTGGAGGTAAAGCGGTAGTTGCCATTGAGGGCTGCCCTCCAGGTGTGCTCGGCGTTGGTATTCAGGGTGGTTCCGCTGATACGTATATCATCATGGCCAAAGTCTGTTTCGGTGTCAACATCCCTGATTTGGCCCGCTGTAATAAAAGCAGCGCCCAGAGAGTTATTGTCGAAATAGTTGTTTTGCATAGGTATACGGCTGTCGGCCGAACTTACTGTAAGACCATACCCGTCGTTGTTGATAAAATGACAACTGTTAAGCTTTACTCTTGCACTGGATACGTGCAAGGCCGTGCGCGACTGCCCGGTTGCAATATTGTTGCTTCCGGATGCAGAGATATGCACATGGTTGAGTTCGTTCTCCAGGTTATTGGACTCAACCAGCAAACCTCTCCAAAAACCAGGCAGTTGTGTGGTGCCGGTTATGATAATGGGCTCGGAGGCAGTACCGTTAGCTTCGATAATACCATCCTGCCTGATCCGGATAAGATTATCGCTTGCTACGTGGATGCGTACACCCGGATCAATGGTAAGGCGTGCCGTCATTGATAGGGTATTGGTAACCACGTAATCGGGTGTTTCCGGATCGTCAACACGTTTTGTGAGGTGTAAATCATCACTGTAATTGCCGCTAATTTCCTTGGTGCCTGCATCCAAAGCAGTAACCATGAGGCCATCAGAGTCTTCGCCCAACTCATTGGAAATGGTCAGTTCTACAAGGTAGTCGCCCTGTACGTCGGGCACAAAACTGGCGCTTGAATTACCGGCATTGCTTATGGAGGCTGAACTACCCGAGGGTGTGGAAACAAAACTCCATTGCACGCTGAAACCTTCTCCATGCAAATCAATAGAAGCTGCTGCACTGAGTGTAACGGTTTCTCCAATATTTACTTCCTGATCAGGACCAGCAACAGCTGTAAGGCCATGTTCTGCGTTCAAATCGTCGTTATCGTCTTCGCAGGCCGCAAATACGAAAGTTGCCATTAACAGCCATAAATAATATTTCATTGTCTTCATCTTACTAATTTTTTATGTTAATTATTCTGTAACTATTCTGCAAGGACTTAATGACTGTTTATCTGTCTTTTTATTTCCTCCAGTTCCTGACTCAGGGTATTTATTTTGCGATTCTTCTCCTTGAGTGATTCTATTTGCTGCTCAAGTTTGCGGATTGTTTCCTGTTGTTCTTGAATGGCCCCTATGGCCACAACAGAGAACAATTCGTAAGAAATACCCCTGGCTTCACTTCCCTCTTCACTAAAAACCAGTTCAGGGAAAAGCTGCTCTACCTCCAGGGTTTGAAATCCGGGTATGGTTTCGTTACTTCCGCTCTTGTTAGAGGCAAATGTTGCGAGGGAAAGCTGCTCAAGCCGGGGAAGAATACTTTCCATCTGACCGGCTGATTTGGTTTGTCCTTTTAGCTCAACTACCACAGCTATTCCGCTGGTATTGATGTATCTTTTTCTCACATTGTTGTGAGCAAAGGAGAGGAATTGACTACTGTTGTAAATGTTCCAGTAGTTGGTATTGTCCATATCACTCCGGTATAATGCGATTCCTGCGCCATTGGGTACCTGCGTGGTTTGCACAAATCTTTGCCGGATTTGCACATCGTGTTCCGGATTGTTAACATTTACGCCGAGTCTTCCACTTGACCCTGTGGAAAGGTCGCCAAAGACACGCACTTCATCCATCCCTGAAAAGTGAAACTGGTTATCACTTTCCCGGTGGTAAAACCTGGGTACCTCTGTACCGCTGGTACCTCTGAAACGAATGTAAGACACATTGCCTGAGGCATTGGCATTTACCGATAAGTGGCCATCTGCATTCACCCCTTCGGTTGCCAGCAAATTGCCCTGCGCACGGATATTTCCGTCAACGTCAAGCATGTGCCCGGGGTTATTGGTGCCGATACCTACACCTTCTTCTGCTCGTATAAGAAATTGATTCGTGTTGGTGCTCTCAAAGTCAGCTGCTCTATAATCAGCCCATACAAAGGTACCATTGTGAAGTGCTTTTGCCCTTGTACCAATGGCCATACTGGCGTTGCCTTCCGCTTCATTCAGAACACCTAAGCCTGCAAAGCTTGCGACACCGCTGGCGGAATTTCCTACACCTCCCGCAACAAAACTACTGTTTCCATCTGCACTGTTGCCTGAGCCACCCCCTACGAAGCTGTAATTCTCAGATGCAACATTGTTGTTGTTACCAGAGGCAAAAGTTCCTGAAACCTGCAATGTAGAAGTAGGGCTATCCATGCCGATTCCTACATTACCTTCCTCATAAAAGATATCTTCGTTTTCATCACTTGTCCATATGGATTCTCCGGGTGGTCCCTGCTCTCCCTGGGGGCCCTGTGGTCCTTCCGGTCCTTCTGGTCCTTCCGGTCCTTCTGGCCCTTCAGGTCCCTGTGGTCCTTCCGGTCCTTCAGGTCCCTGTGGTCCTTCAGGGCCGGGTTCGCTGCTGCCTGAGGTTTCTGCATACAAGGCATAGGGCACACTAAGCATCTGGCTTATGGTTTCAATGGTATAATTATGATTACCCTGCGGGTCTGTTTCTGTTTTCAGAAAAAATATTCCAGACGACCAGTCAATGTCTCCGAAGTTTCCGCTTTCCACAGTGCCGGCTCCTAATTCAAGACTTACCAGTCCGTTAATATTGGTTTCCAGGCTGTGTGTTTCAGCATAAACTACAGTGCCGGTTTCCGAGCCTTCCAGGATGGAAATGCGCATACCCACTGATGACTCTTGTATAATTTCATTTCCAGCATCACGCAATACTGCCTGGTAACTCATTTTTTCGGGTGCCTGAGCCCATAATCCGTAAGTAGCAATAATAAAAAGTGTAAGTGTTGCAAACAATCGTCTCATAATACTATTTGTTTTTTATAATTTGAAATGTTTTTGACTTTCTGTTTGTGTCTGTAATTCTGATAAAATAGGTGGCTGCTGCCAGGCTTCCAAGCGAAACAGGTGTAACGGCATCTTCAAGCCTTCCTGATTTTAAAAGATTACCCTGCATGTCAAACAGCTGATACCTCATGCCGGGAGCTGAAGCAGGATCGGTATTAATATAAATCCGGTCTATGGCAGGGTTGGGGAACAGGCTGATGTCGGTGGCCCATTCATCATCTACGCTAACTGTAGTCACCTGGTAGGCTTGTTGCACACCCATATTTATGCTTCCGGATTCACTGTAAGCTGAATTATAACCTATTTGACCCAGTGAAAAACTTATGCTTCCTTCAGCGGTTTTTGCACTGGCCCCTGCGGCATTAATGCTTTCCTGGCTTAGTGCCAGTAACGGAATGAGAAATAAAATAATAATCAGAATTGATGTTTTAATTACTTCTTCCATAAAAATTTGTAGTATTTGGTTTATAAAGTTTAGCCTGTGAAAAGGCGTTTATTAAGTAGTACAGTAAAAAAGCAAGAAGTGGCTCATAAAAAATAAAAATAAATGCACAAAAGGCTTAATTATTCCTATTAAAGTTTGTAGTATGTAGTAAAACAGGTTTAACCCGATGCAAAAAAAAGCGTAAAGTCCGGGATAGGATTGGACTTTACGCAATAAGGCAGTGCGGGAGCTGCCGTTAGAAATAGGGGTGCCGGAAACCGGCAATTTTAAGCTTATTCCGTTTTTCGGAGCCTGTATTTATCGGCCAGTTCGCCGGTTATGGGCATATCATCAATGGTGAGATGTATAAGTGCATTTTCTGCCACAAAATACCGGTTGGGTTTTTCAACTCCTTTCAGGGAAATGGTATTGCCCTGTTCGTTCCATGAATATCGGCCTGATTGCTCAAAAACTTCATCGCTTTTTCCCAGGTAACGGGTTATTTTGATGAATTGCACCGAGTCTTTCAGCGTAATTTCTGTTTCAATGCCCTCGCAGTTGGCACAGGGCAAAATGCCATGGTATGTGCCCTCGTAGTCAAGGGCAATACGGGCAGTGTGCATGTCGGGAAGATAAATTTCCTGCGTAGCTTCTTCAGCATTTTGACGGGGTTGTTGTGCGCAGGCTGATAATAAGATTAGGGCAGATAGAATTGTGAATAGGGTTTTCATTAGAAATATTTAAAATGTCAGCTATTTATTTTACTACAGGGATAATGTAATGTGTAAATTGAAGAACTCTGTTTCGGTTATACTATTTTATCCGGGATAACAAGTAGAGGATAAAGTTACAGCAGATAAAGTTACATAAATGCATTAAGAAAGGAATCGGGGTTGGCCCAGATGTAAAAATATATTTTGGTAACTTTGTAGTAATCGGGTAATGATTTACCCTTTGACAAAACTGAGTTTTTCCACCTATCATATCCCTTTTAAGTGAAAAGAATTGCCTTTCAAACCCTGGGTTGCAAGCTAAACTTTAGTGAAACCTCTTCTATCAGTCGTCAGTTTGGTGATGATGGATTTAAGCAGGTTGAGTTTAATGATGCGGCCGATATTTATGTAATCAACTCCTGCTCAGTAACCCGTAATGCCGAAAAGCGCTGCAAAACTTTGATTAAGCAAGCTATGAAAAAAAATCCTCATGCCCATATCGCGGTTATCGGGTGTTTTTCGCAGCTTAACCCCGAAGAAATTAAAACCATTCCGGGGGTTGATATTGTTTTGGGTAATTCAGATAAGTTCAATCTTTTTGAACACATCAAAACGCTGCAACTGAAAGGTGAAACGGGCGAAAAAAAGATAGATATTGCGGTTGACGAACCGGATACTTTTATCCCCAGTTTTTCCATGGACGATCGCACACGCTCGTTTTTTAAAATACAGGATGGCTGCGATTATTTTTGTTCGTATTGCACCATACCCCTGGCTCGCGGCCGCAGTCGCAGTAATACCATTGCCCAAACCATTGATACCGCCCGGCAGATTGCCCAGACCAACATGAAGGAAATCGTGTTATCGGGGGTAAATATCGGGGATTTTGGGAAAGAACACGGAGAAGACTTCCTGGGCTTTCTCAGGGAGTTGGTAAAGGTGGATGGGCTGGAACGCATACGTATTTCTTCTGTGGAGCCCGACCTGCTGTCAGATGAAATTATTGCCCTGGTGGCAGAAACCCCCAAGTTGATGCCCCATTTTCACATACCCCTGCAGGCCGGGTCCGATGATGTGCTCAAGGCAATGGGCAGACGCTATGACACGCAGCTGTTTGCCTCAAGGGTAAGCAAAATTAAAGAGCTGATTCCCCATGCTTGTATCGCAGCCGACCTGATAGTGGGTTTCCCTGCTGAAACGGAGGATCTTTTCAGAGAATCATACGAGTTTATCCGTAAACTGGATGTATCTTATGTGCATGTTTTTACTTATAGTGAAAGGGCCAACACCAAAGCGGTTAAGTATGACACCCAGGTACCTGTCGCTGAACGAAATCGTCGCAGTAAAATTATGCATCAGCTTTCAGAGCACAAGAAAAACGTTTTCTATGAATCGCAAAAATATCATACTTCAGTGGTATTATGGGAAAAAGAGAATATAAAAGGCTTTATGTATGGCTTCACGGAAAATTATATCAAGGTTAAAACCCCTTTTGATACTGCGAAAATGAATGCACTTGAAAAGGTTCAACTGAACCTTTTGAATAAAGATGGAGTTTATTTGATTTAATATGAAATAGGTTTTCTATAGTAGTTATCTATTTGTCAATATGGAAAAAGTATAATCTAAACGCAACATAAATCGGAATTATGCAGGATTTGAAGGTATTGTGTGAGAAGGTAATTGACATAAGCAAAGAAACCGGGAGCTTTATCCGGGCCGAGCTTCATAAAGTAAAAATCCATGACGTGGAAAGCAAGGGAACCCACGATTATGTTACTTATGTTGATAAAACAGCAGAGAAAATGATTGTTGAAGTGCTGCAGCAGATTTTGCCGGAAGCAGGCTTCATCACAGAAGAAAATACCCTGAATACACAGCCCAGGGAATATATGTGGATTGTTGACCCCCTGGATGGCACCACCAATTTTATCCATGGAGTTCCTTGCTTTAGTGTCTCCATTGCATTGATGAAGGATTCGCAAATGGTACTGGGTGTTGTATATGAAATTAACCTGGATGAATGTTTTTACTCCTGGGGTGGGGGTGAAGCATGGCTCAACGGCAAGCCCATCAGGGTGTCGCAACAGCCAACACTGGAGGATAGTTTGCTTGCCACCGGATTTCCCTATCACGATTATTCCCGCCTTGAAAAATACCTGGAGCTGTTTACCTGGTGCCTGCACAACACCCATGGCGTAAGGCGTATGGGAAGTGCTGCTGTGGACCTTGCGTATGTTGCCTGCGGGCGTTTTGATGCCTTTTTCGAGTATGGACTTAACGCTTATGATGTGGCGGCCGGAAGTTTCATTGTGCAGCAGGCAGGAGGTAAAGTAACGGACTTTTCAGGCAAAGAAAATTTTATTTTCGGGAAAGAAATAGTGGCTACCAATGACCTGGTTTGGGAGCAATTTATTGCAAAAGCCAGAAGTGCATTTGCAAAGCCACTAAATTGATTGTTTTTGCAGGTGTTAATTGTCTTTTAAAGGATTATTGTATTTACAATTCAACAACATAACACGTTAAAACTTATTGCAGATTACATGGAGTCATTTGGAGATACTTTTCTGGAGTTTGCTGCCATGCTGGGGCTGGCAGTAGGTATAGGTTTTATTGGAAGACTACTGAAGCAACCCCTTATTGTTTCGTTTATTGCAGTGGGGTTAATCGTAGGGCCTCAGGGGCTCGACCTGCTTCGTTCCATCGAAAAAATTCACCTTTTATCTGAAATGGGAATTGCTGTACTGCTGTTTGTGGTAGGACTGAAGCTGGATGTTAGCCTAATAAAAACCAGCGGAAAGGTGGCACTGGCAGCGGGTCTCGGGCAGGTATTGTTTACTTCGGTATTTGGTTATTTTATTTGTTTGTGGCTGGGATTTGAGCAGGTAACAAGCATATATATCGCAGTGGCACTCACCTTTTCCAGTACTATTATTATTGTTAAACTTCTTTCCGACAAAAAGGAGATACAATCGCTGCACGGGCAGATTTCCATCGGCTTTCTTATTGTGCAGGATATAGTAGTAATCCTGGCCATGATTGTCCTTTCTGCCATGGGTACCCAAAGTGACTACTCCATCGTGGAAGAAATTATATGGGTGGTGGTAAAAGGGGTTGGAATGATAATTTTTGTTATTATCCTAATCCGGTATGTGATGCGGTGGTTAACTTCGCTGCTGGCCCGTACACAAGAGCTGCTGGTGCTGTTTTCTCTCGCATGGGCAATTGCCCTGGCAGCAGGTAGCGATTATCTTGGATTCAGTAAGGAAGTAGGAGCATTCCTGGGGGGGATATCCCTTGCCTCAACACCTTACCGTGAGGTAATATCCGGAAGACTGGTGTCCTTGCGCGACTTCCTGTTGCTCTTCTTCTTTATACATCTGGGCAGTCAGGTTGATATTTCCCTCATTGGAGAACAGATTGTACCAGCTCTTGTTTTATCTCTGTTTGTGCTCATAGGCAATCCCATCATTGTAATGATTATCCTGGGCATAATGGGTTACCGTAAAAGGACCGGATTTCTCTCAGGGCTCAATGTGGCGCAAATTTCGGAGTTTTCGCTGATTCTTGCTGCCCTGGGTTTATCCATGGGGCAAATCAACGAAGAAACCCTGGGCTTGATTACCCTGGTTGGGCTAATCACCATTGGTGTTTCTACTTACCTGATTATGTACTCGCACCAGATTTATGAATACGTGGCCCCCGCGCTGCGTATTTTTGAAAAGCCCAACCCCTACAGGGAGGTAGGCGACGAGAAAATTGTAAAAGAAGAATATGATGTTATAATCTTCGGGCTGGGAACCTACGGAAATAACATAGCTCGTAGCCTGGAGGGTAATGGTTTCAAGGTGTTTGGGGTGGATTTCGACCCCCGGGCAGTTAAAAGGTGGAACAGAAAAGGACGTGCCGCACAATACGGCGATGCGGATGATCCTGAACTCATGGAAATCCTGCCGCGGGATAGCCAGTGTGTTATTTCTACCTTGCCCGATAAACAAATCAATCTGGCACTGATAAGCTATCTGCGTGAGGTAAATTATAAAGGGAAAATTGCTGTAACCTCCTACTATGGGCGTACTGCCAAAGAACTGGAACTGGCCGGCGCAGATCTTATCCTTCTCCCTTTCGTAGATGCCTCAGAAAATATTGTAGATAAGCTTAAATCGTTGCAGAAGAAAT
>SLOR01000204.1 GCA_007132395.1 Bacteroidales bacterium | reverse complement strand
TCCAGCAGGGTGGTTACATACTCCTTGAGGGCTTCTTCGCCATAGCCAAAGGGCATGGTGGACGAGCCAATGCCACTTTGTGTTACTCCATCGGAAACAATGATAATCCGGTCGTTGAGCTGCAGGGTAAACTGGTAATGGTGCATTTCGCGGATTCGCCCGTCATTGAGCTCAATGGTAAGTTTCTCATGGTCGATGGTAACCGGTTTGCCATCGCGAAACAGCATCCAGGGCGGATTGTCGAATTCAATGATGCGGGTTTCGCCACCTGATTCGATGTCAGCAATGGTGAAGGTAGCATAGCTGATTTGTCGCTGTTTGTCAAGAGGGAGTGTTGACATGATGATTTTGGCCGTACGGTCGATGGGTTGTTTTTCCAGGGTGAAGTTTACGGCCATAGAAGCAGTAAGGGTTGCCAGCACATTGGCCTTGACCCCGCTGCCCAGCCCGTCGGAGACGGCCACGATGGTGCGATCTTCTGCTTTTATTTTGCGCGAAAGAAAGGTGTCACCACACACTTCGCAGCCATGCTTTGACAGCTGCAGGCAGTCAACGTCCACATGATATTGTTTTCTATTCATCATCATTTTGGGTCAGGATTTCAAGAATAGAATTGAGACTTGTTTCTGTTTTGGAGGCATTTTCGCCCAACAGATAGGCAATTTTCTGCACCGTTCCCAGGTTTTCGGTAATGATGGAACGGGTTCTTTTCACCACCTCATCAGTTTGTACCTCGGGATTGTAAAGGTCGCGGGCGATGGCACAAACGATTTTGTGCGTCTGCACGCTGAACACCGACACTTTCAGCAAGCGGTTTTTAAGTTTGAACTCTTTGTCCAGTAAATCTTTGCCTGAGGAGAGCACCTGTTCGAAAAGTCTGTGGAAGGGGACCAGCTTTTTTACATCGGCAGAGGGCAAGCCGGGATTCACCTCATAAATCATTTGAACTTCCTCTCCCAGCATGCGGGCCATGTTGATGTTGCACTCTATAACTTTAAGATTTTCATCCACTATCATTACCCCGCTGGGCATTCGCTGCAACAATACCGAAGCTTTGTCGTGGGCTACACGGCGCATGTACGATACGCACATGTTGCGCTCGGCTTTTTCTTCCAGCATGGCTATAGCAAACTCCTGGCAACTTTCATAGCCACAGCCTCCGCAGTTAAGCTCATCTTTGCTGGTTTGCTTGCCCACCGCACGCAAGGACTCCATAATATCTGCTGCAGCATATTTCTTATCTGCACTTGTCTGTTTCATTGCTTCATAGGTAGTGCCAATACTTACGGAATGCACCAACTCTTTGCCATTGCCAATGGATTGTATTTTACCCGAAGAAGCATCCAGCACATTGCTGTAGCGAAAGCCCATGGAAGACTTATCGGGAATGGCAGGACCATTGATACACCCGCCGGGACAACTGAGCAGTTCTATAAATACCCTTTTATTCGGTTTCCAGTCGTCGAGCCGGTTGAGCACTCCCTCCACAGCTTCCATACCTGAGAAAGACATAAACTGCAGCGTACTTTCTGCTTTTCCGTTGTTGAGCCCGGCAATCATTCCTCCTTCTACCGGGTACAAAGAGCCGGAGACGGCCTCCACCGGTTCAAAGCAGGCATCCTCCGGTTCAGGGTTAAACCACTGCTCTTCCATCCATGTACTCAATTCACAAAAGGTAAGGGCGGCCGAAAGGGTTTTGCGCTGACTGTCAGCCTCTCTCTTTTTGGCAATGCACGGTCCGGCAAAGGCCACATACACATCAGGACCGTAATAACTTTTCAGGTAGCGGGCATGAGCAATGAGGGGAGAGAAAACGTTCGAAATGTAAGGGGTATATTCAGGTTTGTGCCTTTTGATGTATTCCACCACCGTAGGACAGGCAGAAGACAAGCTGATGCCCGGGCCGGCTGCCAACAGTTCGCTGCGCAAATGCCGGTTGACCAGTTCGGCGCCCAGGGCGGTTTCTGAAACGGCATAAAAACCCATCTGTTTCAGCTGGGAAACCATCGTTTGTGCAGAAACCCCAGGGAAGGAGCTTACCCACGAAGGTGCCAGTGACAAAATCACTTTTTTACCATTGACCAGAAAATGTTTGATGGCTTCTATATCGGAACGGACCTTCTTGGCCCCTACCGGACAAACCTCCACGCAGTTACCGCAGGCAATGCACAGTTCGTCAATTACCGATGCACAGTTGTTGGAAATGCGAATGGCTTTCACCGGGCAATGCCTTACACACTTGTAGCAGTCCTGGCAGTTGTTGTCTTCGGTATAAATAGGCTGGTTGGCGTTCATCTCTGTGGTTATTTCAGGTTAGACCTTTAATGGGTAAAGAACATATTTGAATGAAGTATCCTGCTCACCTGCAGGGGGTATTTTTCACTGAGCCGCTTCGGGCTGCATATTGAGCAACTGATCCAGCAGGGGGGTAATGTTGGAAGGCGTAATAGTTTCATACTTGAGTCCGTTGACCCATACCACAGGACCCTTGTTGCAGGATTGCGAACATAGTTGCCCCTTGAAAAGAACTCTCTCTTCCATTTTGTGGGTTTGAAGGTATTTTTTGATTACTTCCAGGGTATCTCTGTTGCCTCTTGAAAAGCAGGAACTTCCCAGACAGATAACGATTTGCATTTTTTCTTCGGACATATCTTTTTGTTTTTTAAGTGAATACAGAAGGCGCAGGTAATATTTGCAGTGTTGTTAATTAGTTAACAATTGTATTTTGCTATATTCACAATGTGTGCCAACAAGCTTATAGGGTTGTTTGTCAGTATAATGAACGTGTTTTTCAATCCAAGGGCAAGCCCATGGTGTCCTAAATTGGAGCAATGAAGAAGGGTGGGGGTGTATTGTTTTATGACGTTGTAATAAATAATGACAGGAAACTCCTCGAAGAGTTGAATATTTGCTGCCAGTAAGGTTGCTGCTTTACGAATAAGGTTTTCATATTTAAGAACTCATCAGCAAAGGTTCTCAAAAAGATAATGGACAGAAAAGAGAAATCTCATGAATACCGTTACTCCGGAAAGAGCTACAGCCTGATGCCGTATTGCTTGGCTTTTAGGTAAAGGGTATTGCGGCCAATGCCCAGTAGTTTGGCCACCTGGGTTTTGTTGCCATTGAGCCGTTCAAGCGTGCAGAGGATAGCATCTTTTTCTATTTCGGCCAGTGAGCGAATAGGAGAGGAATCAGCCATTACCGAATCCTTGCCCTTCTTAGTTGCTTCTGGGTTTAGGTATTTTTGCCTGAATGCTTGTTCATTTTCGACATCCAGCATAATGGCACCATCGAGGTTTACGGTTTTCTCAATAAAGTTTTCGAGCTCGCGTACGTTACCAGGCCACTCGTATCGCATGAGTATTTGATATACCTCACTGTCCAGTTCAGGGATATTTTTCTTGAGTTTGAAGGCTTTGGAGCGCAGGAAGAACTCAATCAGTGTGCGGATATCTTCTCCTCTCTCGCGCAAAGCAGGAATTTTTAAAGGGATAACGCTTAGCCGGTAGTAAAGGTCGAGGCGAAATTTCTTTTCATCCACCAACATCTTGAGGTCTTTGTTGGTAGCAGCGATAATACGCACATCCACGGGGATGGGTTTGTTGCCTCCCACGCGGGTAATCACTCCCTCCTGCAATGCTCTAAGCAGCTTCACCTGCATGTCGGTGGGCATCTCTCCCACTTCGTCCAGAAACAGGGTTCCGCCGTTGGCCAGTTCAAATTTGCCGGGCTTACCCCCCTTGCGTGCCCCGGTAAAGGCTCCGTCGTCATAGCCAAAAAGTTCACTTTCGAAAAGCTGTTCGGGAATGGCCCCGCAGTTTACTGCCACAAACCCAGCGTCGCGCCGCGAGCTGGCATTGTGTATAGACTGGGCAAATACTTCTTTTCCCGTACCACTTTCCCCATTGATAAGAATCGTTGAGGGGCTGTCAGATACTTTTTCTGCAAACTCTATTAGCCGACGCATATTGGGACTCGATCCAATGATGTCGCTGAAGGTGTAATGCGCTTTCATGCCGGTGTATTTATTCACCATGTTGTAGACTCTTTTCATATCACGAAAAGTAAGTACCACACCATTGAATTGGTTGTCTTCTGTGAGAATGGGCATGGCACTCATCACAAAAACACCGCTTTTGGGCATGCCATGGACGGTTACCTCTTCGTCGAGCATCTTATCGCCAGACTGAACCGCATTCCATATTTCCTGCCAGCGGTTCAGGTACTTGCTAATATGTTTCCCAAAAAGTTCGGAGCGACTGATGTCAAAAATTTTTACTGCGGTTTTGTTTACCCGGTTAATGTAGCCCAGGGTGTTGAGGGTAAATGTAGCATAAGAGAGGTTGTTGATTACGGCGTCCAGGAACCCGGAAGTCTCGCTCAGGTCTTTATTGAGTTTTAGGTTGCGGAATTGCTGCTCGATAGAGTTGACTGTGGCCACCACAAGCCCTAAAGTATGCGGATGCACCTGGTCTTTTTTACCCATCAAATTGAGAACGCCAATAATCTCTTCATCTATGTTATGTATGGGAGAAGAGGAACATGTCCAGCGGTGATAGGCATTGATAAAATGTTCCTGGGCAGTAAGCTGAATAGGGCGATCTTCTTCAATGGCCAGTGCCATGGCGTTGGTTCCAACACTTTCTTCATTCATGTAAGCCCCGGGAATCATTTCGAAAAGGCTGGCATCGCGCATTGTGTCAGTATCTCCGGTAAGTTCAAGAATGCATCCTTCGCTGTCGGTGAGCGTAATTACGAATCCGGAACCCTTTACCAAAGTGTAGAGATTTTTGATAAAAGGCAGAGATGTTTCAATGAGGTATTGGTTATTGTCCAGGAGAATTTCCAGTTCCCTGCCCCTAAGAATTTTGCGCGGAAACAACCGATCTTCTTCCAGACCATTCAAGATGCTTCGTGCATGGGATTTTTGGATGACATCGTGCTTCATGGAAAATTCCTTTCATTCTTTTACACCTATTATTTAGCCTGCGTAAGGGCTAATGATATCCTGAAGTATGCTCCGTATTTGTGACGGGTTAATCAACTTGTGCTTATCAGGTTAATATGCAAAAATACGAATAAAAATCGGGTTGTGAAAATATTAACAACATAATTTGTATTTCAGGCGCAAAAGAGTTCTTGATGACCGAGCTTGAGAGATTAAGAGAGTTCTCGAGGCCTCTCCGGTTAATAAAGCCCGGTGCATTACACACCGGGCTTCTCACACATATTGACAACAAGGGTCAATTCCTCAACCTGTCATTGAGTTGCTTTAAAATCTGGCGGGCATCTCCCACAATTCCAAGGTCGGCCACCTGGAATATGGGTGCAAATTTATCTTTATTGATGGCCACAATGTAGCCCGATTCTTCCATCCCTGCCAGGTGCTGAATGGCGCCCGAAATGCCGGCGGCAAAATACAGGTCGGGGCGCACGGTTTTGCCGGTTTGTCCTACCTGCTGGTCGTGTCCTACCAGACCACAATCCACCACGGCTCTGGAAGCAGACACCTGCGCATCTAAAGTTTCTGCCAGTTCTTTTACCAGCTTCAAACCATCGCAGCAGCCCACGCCTCTTCCGGCGGAGATCAGAATTTTTGCTTCGCTGATATCGATTTTGTTGCTCTTCTCTTTCACACTTTTCACCAGCTTCACCTTGAATTTTTTTGTTTCAAAAGGCACTTCTGCCATGATTACTTCACCCTGACGCTGAGCATCTGCTTCAAGGCTTTGCATTACCCCGGGGCGAACAGTACTCATTTGTGGCCGGTGATCCTTGCATACGATGGTTGCCATGAGGTTGCCTCCGAAAGCAGGGCGGGTCATGAGCAGGTGCTTGTCTTCACCAATTTCAAGCTTGGTGCAGTCGGCGGTAAGGCCGGTTGCTACCCTTGCCGATACACGTGGACCCAAATCGCGTCCGGTGGTGGTGGCGCCAATGAGCATAATATCAGGCTTGTGCTGGTCAATGATATGGCACATGGCCTGGGTATAAGGTTCGGTAAGGTAATTTTCCAGCTCGGGGGCATCGGCGCAAATTACCACATCCGCACCATGCTCTATGAGCATTTGTGCCTGCGAAGCAATATTATGCCCCAGCAATACGGCATACACCTTCTCGTTGAGGTCGGCTGCCAGATCCCTGGCTTTGCCAATAAGCTCAAGGGCTACTTTTTGAATTTCTCCGTTGCGTTGTTCGGCGAAAACGTAAACGCCTTTATATAATGAGTTTTCCATGCTTCAAATGAGTTTTAAATAATGAATTTTTCTTTCAGCTTGCTGATGATGGTACCCACCGCTTCATCTGTATCCAGCTCATAAAGCTCGCCGGCGGCTTTCACTCCGCGGCTGAAGGCTTTGTGCACCTTGGTGGGAGACCCTTTCAGACCCAGCACTTCTTCTTTCACTTCAATCTCATTGAATCCCCATACTTTCACCTCTTTGGCATACGCTTCCATGATTCCTTTTACGGTCATATACCTTGAAGGATAGGCATCAGACAAAACGGTAACCAGGCAGGGAGCTTCTGTTTCCAGGATTTCGTAACCATCCTCAACGGTTCTTTCGATGGTGAAAGTTCCTTTGCCGTCGTAGTCGAGTTTGCGCAGGTAAGATACCTGGGCAATGTCAAGGTGTTCGGCAATCTGCGGTCCTACCTGTGCGGTATCGCCATCAATGGCCTGGCGACCGGTAATGATAAGATCGCAGGAAAGGTTTCTCAGTGCACCGGCCAACGCATGAGAGGTGGCCAGGGTGTCGGCACCGGCAAACTTGCGGTCGGTGAGGTGGATAGCATCATCCACTCCCATGGCCAGGGCTTCGCGCAAGGCATTGTCGGCCTGGGGTGGCCCCATGGTAATTACGGTAATGTGCGCACCAAACTGGTCTTTCATGCGCAGCGCCAGCTCCAGTCCGGCCTTGTCGTCGGGGTTGATAATGCTGGGAACCCCATCCCTGATGAGCGTACCTGTAACAGGATTGATTTTTATTTCTGTAGTATCAGGTACTTGCTTTATGCAAACTACTATGTTCATGTTATATATTTTTTTACGCCGGGCCATTTTATCAGGAGAAACTGAATGGCTCCTGCAATATTTTACGTTCAGAAATTTAACTATCGCTATAAAAATCTGTGAATTTCAGGTCCTGAAGTGGCAGCTGAGCCTTTCTGCAGTCCTGAAGTCCATGTGGTTTTTATTTGAGCAAATTAGCCGCAATTACCATTTTCTGCACCTCAGAAGTACCTTCGTAAATCTCGGTGATTTTGGCATCGCGCAACATTCTCTCCACAGGATATTCGCGGGTGTAACCGTACCCACCATGCAGCTGAATGGCCTTGCTGGCCACGTCCATGGCAACCTCAGCAGCATAAAGCTTGGCCATGGCAGCATCGGCAGAGTATTTCTCTCCCTGGTCTTTTTTAAAGGCAGCCGAACGCACCAGAAGTCTGGCAGCGCTGATACGGGTTTGCATATCGGCAATCTGGAACTGGGTGTTCTGGAAAGCAGAAAGGGGTTTGCCAAACTGTTTACGCTCCTTGATATATTTTACGGTTTCGTTCAGCGCTCCCTGGGCAATACCCAGCGCCTGGGCTGCTATACCAATACGTCCGCCATCAAGGGTTTTCATGGCAATGCCAAAACCTTTGCCTACCTTGCCCAGCATGTTTTCCTTCGGGATGATGCAGTTTTCGAAAATCAGCTCGGAAGTGGCACTTCCGCGGATGCCCATTTTCTTTTCCTTCTTGCCAAAGGTGAAACCCGGGGTTCCCTTTTCAATGATAAATGCGGTGATTCCTTTTACCCCCTGCGATTTATCAGTCATGGCAAAAATGATATACACGTGGGCATATTCCGCATTGGTAATGAATATTTTGGAGCCATTGATGATGTAATTATCACCATCTTCCACCGCTGTGGTTTGCTGTGCCGAAGCGTCGGTCCCGGCATTGGGCTCGGTAAGACCGAAAGCACCCAGCCATTCGCCTGAAGCCAGGCGGGGCAGATATTTCTTTTTCTGCTCGGGAGTACCGCTCTCCAGGATGGGGGCGATACACAGAGAAGTGTGGGCTGAAACGATAACGCCGGTGGTGGCGCAGGCAACAGACAGTTCTTCCACTGCCTGGGCATACATCACATTATTCCCTCCGGCACCGCCCAGTTCGGCAGGCACGGGAATGCCCAGCAATCCTACGCGGGCCATTTTTTCTACGGTTTCTTCCGGGAAGCGCTCCAGTTCATCAACTTCGGCGGCAAGGGGCTTCACTTCTTTTTCCGCAAAGCCTTTGATCATTTGCTCAAACAGTGTTTGTTCTTTTGTTAAATGAAAGTTCATGATTTCTTGTTGTTATGTGTGTGTCAATCGAATAATAATCTGCATAAATAAAACAATTGGGTTTTCCATGGCGGGCCGCCTCTGACAAGCGGCCCGGCCAAGGAAAATTATTAACTCCAGATGACATCGTCGGAAGGCACTTCTATATTGGGCGACAATGAAGCAACCCGGGTTATGTTGAGCAAGTGCTTGTAGGTGAAGTTTTCGGAGATGGAGTTGTTGCCCCATGTACCGCAACCCAATGTATTGGTAAAAGGAAGTCCGTTCTGGATGTTGCCTCCGGCTGTAGTGGCGCAGGGAGCGTTTACAATAAAGCGGGAAACGGAGATACTGCTTCCGGCCCTGAGGATATTCTCCTGGTTGTTGGAGTGGATACCCGCGGTGTGCCCGTTGCCCTCCATCTGCAGGTTGATTTTGGCAATGGAAATGGCCTCATCAAGGGTTTGATAGGGGAAAGCAGACAGCACAGGGCACATTTTTTCTTTGCAGACAATGTCGTCGGGGCCGATACCGTGTGCATTTACCACCAATACCCTGGTGGTTGCCGGAACATCGATTCCTGCCATCTGAGCAATTTGTATAGCCGATTTTCCAACGGCTTCTCTTCTCAGGTGTCCGTCTTCAAATATAACATTCACCAGGTCTTCTTTGCGGCTGTCGTCCACAAGGAAAGCACCGTTTTTCTCAAAGGCCGTCATCACCGCATCGCGGTCTTCCTTATGGTAGATAAAGCTTTGCTCTCCTGAGCAGATAATACCATTGTCGAAAACACGTCCGGTAATGATTTTGCGGGCAGCATCTTCAAAGTCAATTTCCCTGTCGAGAATTACCTGCACGTTGCCGGCTCCCACCCCATAGGAAGGCTTTCCTGAGGAATAGGCAGATTTTACCATGTTCATGCCTCCGGTAGCCACTACCACGTCGCAGTTTTCCATCAGCTCACGGGTAAGCTCCACGGAAGGTTCTTCAATCACCTGCACCAGTCCTTCGGGCACATTGTATTTTGCAATGGCCTCGTTGATCATTTTTACGGTGAGGGAGGAGCATTTTTTTGCCTTGGGGTGAGG
>SLOR01000048.1 GCA_007132395.1 Bacteroidales bacterium | reverse complement strand
TTTGTTAAACAAAAAAAATCAAAAAAATTTTTTCCGAAAACTAATTGATTTTTTTGATTAGTTCAAAATTAAACAATTAACTTCGCAAACTATTAGGCGGATGTTGCTTGTAAAGCCCTGCAAAACCGGGGTTTTTCCAATAGAATAGAAAGGGGGTTTTGTCAACATTTAACGCTTACATGTATAAAGAATCACTTTTAAATCCATACTATACCATCAAAGCAAAATAATTTAATTATGGCAAAACAGAAGAATATTGTGGAATTAGAAGATGTTGTGGTAAAGTTTGTTGGCGATTCCGGCGACGGAATGCAGCTTACCGGTACCTTGTTTTCGGATACCGCAGCCCTGGCCGGCAACGATCTTGCAACATTTCCTGATTTTCCCGCCGAAATTCGAGCACCTCAAAACACCGTGGCTGGTGTAAGTGGATTCCAGGTACACCTGGGTCAACGAAAAATTTATACATCGGGCGATATGTGTGATGTACTGGTGGCTATGAACCCCGCATCGCTCAAAGCCAATCTGAAATGGGCAAAACCCGGTGCCACCATTATCCTGGATGAGTCGGCATTCGATGAAAAAGGCATCGAAAAGGCCGGTTATAAAACCAATCCGCTTGATGATGGAAGTCTCAGTTCGTTCCATCTTATCAAAGCCCCCATCTCCGTGCTTACACGCGAAAGTCTGTCAAAGGTTGAGATTGATAAGCGGATGGCTGAAAAAACCAAAAACATGTTCGTGCTGGGCATTATGTATTTTCTTTTTCAGCGCGACCTTGACAAAACCCTGGATTTTATCCTGAAAAAGTTTCGCAATAAACCAGAGGTAGTGCAGGCCAACCAAACAGCTCTGAAGGCAGGCTATAACTACGCTGAAACCGTTGAGGCCATCGTTTCTACCATAAGAATAGGTGCTGCGCCAATGGAAAAAGGACGTTACCGCAATATTACAGGTAATGTGGCTGCTGCATGGGGATTGCTTGCCGCGGCAGAAAGAAGCGGAAGGCCCCTTTTCCTGGGTTCGTACCCCATTACTCCTGCCACCGAAATCCTTATGGAGCTCTCAAAGCACAAGTCGCTGGGAGCAAAAGTATTTCAGGCAGAAGATGAAATTGCCGGTATTTGTTCAGCCATTGGTGCCAGCTTTGCCGGCTCACTGGGTATTACCACTACTTCCGGTCCTGGTTTATCACTGAAAAGTGAAGCGCTGGGTCTTGCTGTTATTACTGAACTTCCCCTGGTAATTATAAACGTGCAAAGGGCAGGCCCCTCCACCGGTATGCCTACCAAGAGTGAGCAGAGCGACCTGTTGCAGGCCCTTTTCGGCCGTAACGGCGAAGCGCCGATGATTATAATGGCGGCTTCCAGTCCGGCCAGTTGCTTTTATTATTCTTACATGGCTGCCAAGCTGTCTATGGAACATATGACACCGGTAATTTTGCTTACCGACGGACATATGGGCTTTGGCTCCGAGTTGTTCAAAATCCCCAAAGTAGCCGACCTGCCCGATATCAATCCTCCCATGGCTCCTGCCAACGATCCTGACTTTAAGCCCTATCGCCGTGACCCGGTTACCTTGGCACGCCAATGGGCCGCGCCCGGCACCGAAGGCCTCAGGCACAGAATTGGCGGTCTGGAAAAAACCAATATCGACGGTTTGGTATCCACCGACCCCCTCAACCACCAGCTAATGGTGAATATCCGCGAAGACAAAGTAATGCGTGTTGCCAACTATATTCCTGAGCAGGAGGTGCAGGGAGAGGAAACCGCTGAATTGCTTGTAGTCGGCTGGGGTGGTACTGAAGGTATGCTCAAGTCAGCAGTTGGACAAATGCAAAAAGCAGGACATAGTGTGAGCCTTGCTCAGTTTAATTATATTATGCCACTGCCCAAAAATACCGCTGAGGTGTTGTCGCGCTACAAAAAAATTCTGGTGTGCGAGCTCAACTCCGGTCAATTTGTGAAATACCTGCGAATGACGCATCCTGAATTTAAGTACTTGCAGTACAACAAGGTGCAGGGACAACCGTTCCATGTAAAAGAACTCACCGAGGTGTTCACCAAAATTTTGGAGGAAAAGTAATGTTAGATAAAACAATAGAAAAATCACCCGTTCAATTATCAAAAGAAGATTTCGCCAGCGATCAGATGGTGAAATGGTGCCCCGGCTGTGGAGGGCATGCTATTCTGGCTGCCGTAGAAAATGTATTTCCAAGAATAGGATATAAAAAGGAAAACTTTACCGTAGTATCGGGTATTGGTTGTTCTTCACGCTTTCCCTATTACGTGAATACTTATGGTTTTCATGGCATTCATGGCCGTGCCGCTGCCATTGCCAGTGGGGTGAAAATTGCCAACCCTGGCCAGAGTGTATGGATGGCCACTGGCGACGGTGACTCCATGGCCATTGGTGGAAACCACTTTATCCATATCATACGCAGAAATATTGATGTGAATATCTTGTTGTTCAACAACCAGATATATGGTCTTACCAAGGGGCAGTTTTCTCCCACCACCCCCATGGGGCAGGTTACCAAAACTTCTCCCCAGGGAACCATTGAGCATCCTTTCATTACCGCAGGTCTGGTGATGGGAGCCCAGGGAACTTTCTTTGCCCGGGTACCCGACAACAACGTGAAACTCATGACCGAGGTGCTTTACGAAGCGGCCAAGCACGATGGTACATCGGTGGTGGAAATCCTAGAAAACTGCATCATTTTCAATGATAAGGCGCATGCATCTTTAACTTCAAGGGAGAAACGCGATGAAAACATGCTCATTCTCAAGCATGGTGAGCCCATGATTTTTGGTAAGGAGAGAGATAAAGGTATAATTCTGAAAGGTACCAGCCTTTATGCTGTAAAAATCGGCGTAGGTGGAGTTACCGAAAAAGATATCCTTGTTCACGACCAGTTTACCCCTGATCCCGGTATTCACCGCATGCTCGGTCGAATGACAGGCCCCGATTATCCTGTGGCCATGGGTGTTATTCGCTCTGCGAAGGCCGCTACTTACGATGATATGGTAGAAGAGCAGATAGAGGCTGCCCAAAGATCATCGACCATTAAAACCGTTGACGACTTGCTCAACAGCGGCGATACCTGGGATATTTAGTCTTTATTACACAATTACATCATACTGAAACCGGCCCGGCTGCTTTTTGCCGGGTCGGCTTTCTTTTACAATGCAATAAGGATGCACCGGATTTTTGAAACATTCCCGCTGGATAACTTTGAAGATGCTTTGCCCCGTTTTTTGTACTGGGCACAGGAGCGTTACAATTATATTGCCCTGCTCGACAACAACGGGCACGTGCATGATCCCTATTCTTCCCATGAAGCCATACTCGCCGTGGGAGCTTTTCAGCAGGTAAGTTCACCTCCCCATGCTTCGGCTTTCGATGCGCTTAAAGATTTTTCCGATGCCCATCAGGATTGGATTATGGGATTCCTTTCCTATGACCTGAAAAACCAGCTGGAAGATCTTACCTCCTCACACCCCGACGGAATTCAGATGCCCCTGATGCATTTTTTCGTGCCCGAACGTATCTTCTTTTTCCGGGAGGGTAAAGTTGAAGTGGGTTTGCTGAATCACGATGAATATAAAGATGATGTGAGCAAGCTGCTGGAAGAAATAAAAGGGGTGAAGCCCATCGTTACTCCCGGTTTTGTGCCACCGCTTACGCACAGGGTAAGCCGTGAAGAGTATCTTGAAAAGGCGGCACGGATAAAAAATTTTATTCAACAGGGAGATATTTACGAAACCAACTACTGCATTGAATTTTATACACAAGGTGCCAGCATTGATCCTGCAGAAACTTATCTTTCGCTGAAAAAGCGCAATCCGGCACCTTTCTCCTGCTTTTACCGCCATAAGGAAAAATACCTTATTTCTTCTTCACCCGAGCGGTTCATGGCCAAAAGGGAAGACAAGCTTATCTCTCAGCCCATTAAAGGTACCATAAGGCGTGGGTGCGATGCTGCCGAGGACGAATTACTCAAAACCCAATTGCAGAACGACCCCAAAGAGAGAAGTGAGAATGTGATGATTGTGGATTTGGTAAGAAACGATTTGTCGCAATCTGCAACCAGAGGAAGTGTTAAGGTTGAAGAGCTGTTTGGTATTTACAGTTTCCCGAGGGTACACCAGATGATTTCCACTGTAAGCAGCCGGCTGGCAGATGATGTTCACTACATAGATGCCATCAGAAAAGCATTTCCCATGGGTTCCATGACAGGCGCACCCAAAATCAGGGCCATGGAAATTATTGAAGAGTGCGAAGCCACACGAAGGGGCTTGTATTCGGGCGCCGTAGGCTACATTTCACCCCAAAAGGATTTCGATTTTAATGTAATAATCCGTAGCATCCTATACAACCGGGCCGATGGTTTTTTGAACTTTATGGCCGGAAGTGCCATTACCATTGACGCCATTGCCGAAAAGGAGTACGACGAATGCCTGCTGAAAGCCGGTTCTATGGCCCAAACTATTGGCGCTAAGCTGGAAGCCTGACCCATTTCCTTCGCTTGCTCAATTGTTAATAAGTAAAGTTTCTGTTTTTTGTTATTGTGCACAAGGGAGGTTTTTTATAGCAAAACCAAAACGCATTCCACCGATAAATATACACATTTTGTCTTGGGCATGAGAAAAAGAATCCCGCTGCAGGCAATGTTTCGGGGGAAAAAATCAAAATTCAGTGAAAGACATAGTTCTGTAAACCGATTAATGTTTAACTTGCGACACCTAAAATAATCTTAAAGCAGGCATATTAACACTGTTAAGGTGATTATGCTCAAAATGTAAAGAATCAGACTACGGTAAAGCGAATGGCGGTTAAGGTTGATATTTCAAAGAATGATGTGTTGCGGGTCATTTATGAGTTTAAAAAATCTCATAATTTCGACTTTGCCAATTATGCTGAGATGTCTTTTAAGAGACGTATTGAGCATTTACTGGTGAGCCATAATCTTTCAGGAGTTGAGGAGTTGTTGAGGAAAATAAGGGAAGATGAGCAGTACTTTCAGCGCTGTGTAAATGATATCACAGTAAATACTACCGAGCTTTTCCGCGATGTAGATGTGTGGGTAAATCTGCGCCGCAACGTATTGAATTTGTTTAAGGACAAAACCAATATTAACATATGGCATGCCGGATGCTCCAGCGGCGAAGAGGTATACTCCATGCTCATTTTGCTCAATGAGTTGAACCTGCTCGACAAAGCCAAGGTTTTTGCTACCGATATCAATACGGATATCCTTTACAAGGCCCGTAACGGCATTTTTAACAAACGACTCCATCACGCTTATTTCGACAACTTCGACAAAGTAATCAAGGTGAACCCCCTGAACTTCGAAGAAACCATTGATGTGCCCTACAGCAAGTATTTTGAGGAGGATGAACTGAATAAAACCTTCAGGGTGAAGAAATATTTCAGAGACAAGGCCACCTTTAAATACCACAACCTTACCGAAGGTTCCATCTTTTACAAGTTTGATTTGATTTTCTGCCGAAACGTAATCATTTACTTCAATACCGAGTTGCAAAACCGCGTTATTTCTCTATTTCACGAGAGTTTGTTTAATGACGGAATGTTGCTTATCGGGGCCCATGAAAATATCACCTATCTGCCTGTGGGAAGTAAATTCGATCCCCGTATCATGAAAGGCCTGTATTTTAAGAAAAACAATCCCCACTAATCTTTTCCCTGATTTGTTTGTTATTGGTATTAAATTTGAGGGCTTCGTCTTCTTTTATCCTAAATTTTTCCCAATGAAGAATATACTCGCTTTTCTGCTTGCTTTTTTTATGCTCACCGCTCCCTTTACTGTATTAGCCAGTGATGAAGAAGATGTGAAAGATTTGCCTTTCCGCGAAAGATTATACGTGGGAGGCTATCTGGGTTTACAGATAGGAACCATTACCGCGATAAATATTTCTCCAACGGTGGCTTACCGTTTTACCAACCGTATTACCGGGGGTGTAGGAGGTACTTATCAGTACTACCGCGACAGGGGATGGGGGGTAAACCCGGAATTCTCCACCTCAACCCATATTTACGGAGGTACTGTTTTTACCCGGTACAACATAACTCCCCGCATTTTTGCACAGGTAGAATATGAAGCACTCAACCTGGATTCTCAGATGGGTTTTCTTAGCGGAAGTTCTGCCGGAGGCCGGTTCTGGGAGCATAATTATTTTGCAGGGGGAGGATACAGGGCACCCCTGGGGCCCAGGGCTTACCTTAACCTTATGTTACTGTATAATTTCAACTCCGAAAGTGTGGTACATTATCAGAACCCTGTGTTCAGGTTCGGAATAGATGTACGTTTGTAACCGGAATATTTCGTCAACTCAATGATTTTAATGTGAAGTGGCTGTGTCAGACTCCTGATTCAGCCCTTTTTTTGAGCATTAGAATTGTCTAAACACCCACAAAAATGAACATGTTGATTAATTCTTTGCAGAGGGAGTAAACTTTTCCCATGTTTTGTTGTTAGGGAGACAACAATTACGCCTGTCAGGTGAATTTTTTCCACACAATAAAAATGCTTTGATGGTATTGTTGTGGTTGAAGATTCAGTTTGCAGGTTCTTTTTTTGTTGCAAACCCTTATTTCCTAACATCACAAAATAATGCTGATATGAACAACGCCCAATTCTTTTTCGATCGTCCGGAGAACGAACCCATTTATACATATACGGAAGGCACTCCCGAAAGGCAGGCTCTGGAAAAGGAACTCGAAAAGCAAAGCAACACCCCCATTGAAATTCCGCTTATCATCGGTGGCAAAGAGGTAAAAACCGGTGATATTGCCAATGTAGTAAGTCCTCACAACCATCAGAATGTTATTGCCACCTATCACCAGGCCGGTGAAAAGGAGGTGCAGATGGCCATTGATGCGGCCCTGGAAGCCCATAAGCAATGGTCGGTAATGTCGTGGGTAGAAAGGGTTTCCATCGTGCTAAAAGCCGCCGAGCTCATAAGTAAGAAGTATCGCTACCTGATTAATGCAGCCACCATGGTAGGGCAGGGGAAAAATGCTTTCCAGGCCGAGATAGATGCAGTTTGTGAAACCGTTGACTTTATCCGCTTCAATGCGCATTATGTATCGGAAATCTACAATGATCAACCTCATAGTGAAATCGGCAACCTCAACAGGGTGGAATACCGCCCGCTGGAAGGTTTCGTGTTTGCCATCACTCCCTTTAATTTCACGGCCATTGCCTCAAATCTTGCCCTTTCTCCCGCTCTTCTTGGTAATACGGTTGTATGGAAACCTGCCACCACGGCCTTGCTGTCCAACTATTACCTGATGAAAATTTACCAGGAAGCAGGAATGCCTGACGGGGTAATCAATTTTATCCCGGGTCCGGGCGCTCCCATCGGTAATCAGGTGCTGAAGCATAAGGACCTTGCCGGCATACATTTTACCGGCAGTAACGGCACTTTTAATCACCTGTGGAAAACAGTAGCCAATAATCTGGAGAATTACCGCTCTTACCCTCGCGTAGTGGGAGAAACCGGTGGAAAAGACTTTATTTTTGTGCATCCTTCGGCTCATGTGGATGAAGTGGCCACTGCCATGGTACGCGGAGCCTTTGAATACCAGGGGCAGAAATGCTCTGCCGCTTCCCGCGCTTATATCCCCGAATCGCTATGGCCCGAGCTGAAAAAGAAAATTGCGCGCAACATGAGGCTTATCAAGAAAGGGGATGTGAAGGATTTCTGCAATTTTGTCAATGCAGTAATTGATGATAAAGCATTCAAAAATATTACTTCTTACATAGAAAAGGCAAGAGCAAGCAGCGAGGCCGAAATTATAGAAGGAGGTACTTACGATGATTCGGTAGGGTATTTTATCGACCCCACCATTATTCTCACCACCAATCCTCACTTTTTAACCATGGAGGAGGAAATTTTCGGACCAGTGCTTACCGTTTATGTATACAAAGATGAGGCGTTTGAGCAAACCCTTGAGTTGTGCAACCAAACCTCTCCTTACGGCCTTACCGGCTCCATCTTTTCAAAAGATCGCTATGCAACGGTAAAAGCATGCCAGGTGCTGCGTTATGGTGCGGGAAATTTCTATATCAACGACAAGCCCACCGGTGCTGTGGTGGGGCAGCAGCCCTTCGGCGGCTCGCGCCAGTCGGGTACCAACGACAAAGCAGGTAGCTACCTCAACCTGTTACGCTGGATTTCGCCACGTACCATCAAGGAGACCTTCCTGCCGGCCACCGACTTCCGCTATCCCTTTATGCATGAGAAAAAATGCGGTTGCTGAGTTGCATTTGAGGCTCCCTGTTAATTTGCAATACAAAAAACCCCTGAGGCAAAGTGCTCCAGGGGTTTTTAATTTATTCATGCTGTTTTCAGCAGGGCATAAGGCTTTTTAGCAGCATTTGTGTTATGTGTTCCTTACGCTCTTCTATAAAGGCTGCAAATTCTTCTTCGCTCATCTCATTGCGATCCATAATAAGGGGTTTAATGGCAAAGGGAAAGGTTATCATACTAATCATGTCAACAAAGAAATGAGAGGGGTCGGTTTTCCGGATTTTACCTGCTTTGCCTTCGTCAACAAGTTGCTGCGAAAACTTCTCGGTACCGTACAGGTGGTCTATTGCCGTCATCTTGGTAATCTTTTCACGGCTCCGGTGAATAATTGCCATGAAGAAAGAAACCAGCAAGGGGTTGGCAGAAAGCATGCCGATGTATGCTTCCACGTACTTCTGAATCTTTTCTTTTAATGGTAGGTCTGAGTCAAGGATCTTGAGAAGTTCTTTGGTGTTTTCTTTTACCAGGTTGGTGAAAATGGCATCAAAGAGGTTTTCTTTGCTGCGGAAGTAATAATTCATCAAAGCCAGGTTGATACCCGCTTTGGAGGCTATATCCCTGACGCTTGTGCGGTCCACGCCTTTTTCCAGGAAAAGCTGGGTGGCGGCCTCAAAAATTTTTTGCTCAGTATTTTTATTTTTCGCCATAATAAAATATGTGTAGGATAAGTACTTGTCCGGTAGATAGTAGAATGCAGCAAATATATGAAATATTGTTTTAAACTGATTTTAAAACACGTGATTTTTAGATGTTTTGGAATTTCTGGCCCATAAAAACATTTTTTAGGAATCAGATTCATGAAAATGTAATCCTCCGGGAGTTGTAAAGAGCTTTGATTCAACTTGCCGAAAATCATTACTTTTACTGCCGGTTTTTACCACCTTAGGGGGCTAAACCCAAAAAAGCCAGGAAAAGTTTATAACGTAACTAAAATATTTTCGAATGATATATATTGGTGACAGGAAGCCATTATTTTTAAGCCTGCTGAGTGGATTATTGCTCAGCCTAAGCTGGCCTGCCAGAGGTATTCCACTGCTCATTTTTGTTGCCCTTGTGCCTTTGCTGCTGGGCGAGGAGCATATTTTCA